>JAZLHQ010000071.1:0-2411 GCA_045616925.1 Eubacteriales bacterium
CGACATTTTTCTTCTGCCGGACTTCAGCTGTTTCTTGTTTTTCTGTCAAACTCGGGTTATAACACGTTTACTCACTTTTTTCAATAAACGCCGGTTCGATTCCGGGTAAGAACCCCGAAATAACAAATCCGATCCAAAAAAAAGACAGAAAAACCGATTTTTGAAAAAGCGAGAAAACGGCGAAAAGCTACCTTACTTCTTCACTATTCACTATTACTTATTACCTCCCAAAAAGTTCCCGTGGATGGGTTTAGTGAATAGTGAATAGTGAAGAGGTAAAAAGTAAAAAATTCCCGCAGACTATCGTCCACGGGAATTTTTTGGAGCTGCTACCCGGATTCGGACCGGGGACCTCATCCTTACCAAGGATGCGCTCTACCAACTGAGCCATAGCAGCATATTCATTTGTACGTTCTTTCGAACGCAGCGTTCTCCCGAACGCTTTGCTATTATAGCAGATACTTTTGCGTTTGTCAAGCCTTTTTTATAAAAAATCAAAGATTTTCGTCATTTTTTGCAGGCGGGGCGGTTTTACGCCCCGCCTGCATTCTTTTCTTTAAGAAATCGTGACCTTCGCGTATCCTCCGATCGGGATCGGAAGCTTCGCGATCTTATGGAATTCGTCCGAAATATCGCCGAACGCGCTGCCCGTGCAGTCGTAAGTCACGGCGTGCAGGGTACCGCATTTGTCGCCCGTCAGAACGGCAAAGCCGTCGGGAGACGCGTTGACGATCAGATCGACCGCTTCTTTGCCGATCTCGACGGGAACGTTTTCGTAATTGACGGTCAGCGCTTCGCTGCCGAGCTCCGATCTCACCTGCGAATAGCACTTTTCGGGATTCTTCACGCTGATCTTTCCGTCGTGCAGGAGCGAATCGTGCTCGGAATAGAACGAAAGCCAGAAGCCGAGGCACTTTTTCTGCTCTTCGGTCACGTGATCAAAGAGAACGGAGATCTGCGGGACGCCGAAGAGCGTGCCGATCAGCTGCAAAGCGACCCCTTCGACGCTCTCGTTTTCGTGCCACATCAGCATATCCGAGTGGACGGCGGTCCTGCCGGAGGTCATACGCAGATCAACGATGCCGGAGCGGTTGCGCTGATAGTCGTAAGGGCAGTCGCCGACGCGGACCATATTGCCATATTTTAAGACGTTCGGTCCGACGTAGGACTGACGGAATTCGAGCAGGACGTCGGGATTGATCGCAGAGAGCGCTTCGTGCGCTTCGGAGAGCAGACGGTCGAGCGCGTCCTCGACGCTTGCGATATCCATATTTTCGTTGACGGCGGGAGAATTCGCTTCAAGGCGGAAGCTGTCGATGAAATCGAGTTTGAGACCGTCAAGTCCCCAGTTAAGGAGCGCGTTTCTGTAAAGTCCGACGAGGTAGGCGCGGACTTCGGGGTAGCGCGGGTCGACGACGCCGACGGTGCCGCTCGGGCGCTCGCGCACGGAAAGCATTTTGTCCTTGAAACGCTCGAAGGCACGGGAATGGATGCCGATGGACGGCACGGAATACCAGAGCATGACCTTCATTCCGGTCTTGTGGATGCGGTCGACGAGATCCTTCATATCGGGGATCTTGCCGGCAAAACATTCCCAGTCTCCGCAGAAGGCGTAGCCGCGGTTGTTGTCGCCGGTCTGCCAGCCGTCGTCGAGGATGATCGTTTTCATCCCGTATTTGACGCTCTCTTCGCACTCTCTGACGATTTTGTCGGGATCGAGCTGCTGATGAAAGCTGTACCACGCCGAATTCATCGGCTCACGGGCCGCCTTCGGGACGCGGGCGTGCGGATAGCCGCACTCGTTTTCCCACCAGTCGGACGCGCTCTTCACGGCGTCGAAAAGGGGAATATTCCGAAGATCGATCCGGATCGTCGCCTCATAGGACGAGATCGGGCTTACCTCGGACGTGAAGAAATTTACGCCGCATTTCATATCCGCTTTTTCTTCGGAAACGCCGCCCGTCACTTCGAGGGGCGTTTTCGGATCGCTGACGGCGATCGTATAGACGTTTTCGCCCGAAAATCCGGCGAAAGCGAGAAGAGGCGTACCGGAGGCGAGCTTCGAGGACGCCTTGACGGCGCTCCAGTCCGCTTTGAGCGCTCTTTCGCGCCCCGCGCCGCTCGTGAAGGAGGACAGGATCCCCCTGATCGGCAGACGGAACGCGACCCGCACCTTTTTCGGAACGGAGGGCGATCCCCATTTCATTCTGACGCCGAGCAGGATGAAATCCTTGTCGGCGGAGAGGGTCGATACGTCGACCTGCGCGTCATCTTCCGTCAGAACGTCGAGTTCGGGATGAATTTTTTTCATAGCAACTGGTATAATTAAACTATCCCCCAGCAAGTGATTCAATTACACATTTCCTTTCTAAAAATCGATTTGTGTGGTATAATACTTGTGCTTTTGCCGG
>JAZLHQ010000072.1:0-2198 GCA_045616925.1 Eubacteriales bacterium
CGAAAAACGGGCGGATCTTGCGGCGTACGTGCAGAAATGTATGCGCAAAGCGGAAGGAAAAGTCCGCGATCAGCTCTACGAGGAATACGCGGCGCTCAAGGACGGCCGCGATCTTTCGTGCCTCGATAAATACCTGCCGTACCTTTACGAAGAAAAAACGACGCTTTTAAGCTATTTCGGAAACGATTATCTCTTCGTCGTGCACGAATATACGTCCGTTATGGAGCGCGCGAAATTCTTCGAAACGCAGCTTCTGCAGGACGTTCTCGACCTTCAGAAGGCGGGCGCGATCTCGGCGCCCCATAACGAATACGCTCTGAGCGTTTCGTATCTCGATTCCCATATCCGCCGGAGCCGTGCCGTACTCTGCGATGCCTTCACGACCTCTTTGAGAGGTATGGAGCTTTCGGGTATTTTTGGTTTCCGTACGAAGGGAACGCCCGCCGGCTCGGATCTTCTGAAACTTCTTATCGAGGATATCGACAACTATAAGCGCGCGGGATACACGGTTTTTATCGCCTGCGACGGCGAGAGCGCGCGGGAACGTCTCGCGAAAGATCTGATCGACAACGGAATCGCGCCCTCGGCGGAGCTCGTTCTCGTCGCGGCGCCGCACGTGCAGGGCTTTGAACTGCCGGGCGTGCGCTTCGCACTTCTCAATTTTGCCAAAGGAACGGCGGAGCCCGCCGCGCGCAGAAAACCGCGCGGACGGTATTCGTCGAAAGTTCCGTCCGAAAAAATCGCATCCTACGCCGATCTGCAGATCGGCGATCTCGTCGTGCACGCGAACCACGGCATCGGCATTTACGAAGGCATCGAGAGTATGTGCGTGGTCGGCGTGCGTCGCGATTACGTCAAGATCCGTTACGCCGACGACGATCACCTCTATCTGCCGTGCGATCAGCTCGATATGCTCTCGAAATATATCGGAAGCGCAGAGGGTGAGGGCGTACGTCTCTCGAAAATGGGCGGCACCGATTGGAAAAAGACCAAAACGAAGGTCAAAGCGGCGACCAAAGAAATGGCGAAGGAGCTTCTTCAGCTCTACGCCGCCCGCCTTCGCAAAAAAGGATTCGCCTTCTCAAAGGACGACGCCGTATCGAGAGAATTTGCCGACAGCTTTGAATTCGAAGAAACGCCGGGGCAGATCCAGGCGATCGAAGAGATCGCCAAAGATATGGAGTCCGAAGTCCCGATGGACAGACTTTTGTGCGGTGACGTCGGCTACGGCAAGACCGAAGTCGCGCTCCGCGCCGCCTTCAAGGCGGTCATGGACGGCAAGCAGGTCGCGATCCTCGTCCCGACGACGATTTTGGCGATGCAGCATTATCAGACGATTTTGTCGCGTATGCGCGGATTCGGCGTCAGATGCGATATGATCAGCCGCTTCCGCTCCGCGAAGGAGCAGGAAAGAACGCTCCGCGCAGCGGCGCGCGGCGAGGTCGATATTCTCGTCGGCACGCACCGGATGCTTTCCAAAGATATCAGATTTCACGATCTGGGGCTTCTCGTCGTCGACGAAGAGCAGCGCTTCGGCGTTATGCAGAAGGAGAAGATCAAATCGCTCGCCGAAAACGTCGACGTTCTGACGCTGACGGCGACGCCGATCCCGAGAACGCTCAATATGGCGATGAGCGGGATCCGCGATATGTCGGTGCTCGAGGAAGCGCCGAACGACCGTCTGCCCGTGCAGAGCTTCGTTCTCGAATACGATTTCGGGCTCATAACGGAAGCGATCCGCAGGGAGCTCAGGCGCGGCGGGCAGGTCTTCTATCTCTGCAACAATATCAACCATCTGCCGACGATCGCCGCAAAACTTTCGGAAGCCTTTCCGGACGCGCGCATCGAGATCGGCAACGGTCAGATGGACAAGGACGACCTTTCGGATATATGGAGATCCCTCGTCTCGGGCGACACCGATATCCTCGTCTGCACGACGATCATCGAGACGGGTGTCGACGTGCCGAACGCGAACACGATCATCATCGAAAACGCCGATAAAATGGGACTTTCGCAGCTGCATCAGATTCGCGGCCGCGTCGGCAGATCCTCGCGCCGCGCGTACGCGTATTTCACGTATCCGCGTGACGGCGTTCTGTCGGAAGTGCAGGTCAAGCGCCTCGACGCGATCAGGGATTTTACCGAATTCGGCGCGGGATTCAAGATCGCGATGCGCGATCTTGAGATCAGAGGCGCCG
>JAZLHQ010000073.1:0-4655 GCA_045616925.1 Eubacteriales bacterium
GAACGCGTACCACATTCCTTCCCGCTCGGACGGCTCGTAGGGATTGTCGAGCGCAAGCAGGTCTTCGTCCGGCTCGAAATCGAGCGCGAGCTTTCCCTTCAGAAGTGCGTCCGCTTCCTGCAGGTGGATATCGCTGTTATATTTCAGTTCGTTCTCCGTTTGCGGCGGCTCGACGAAAAGGCGGTTATTATCGCGCAGACGTTCTACGGTCGGAAAACCGATCAGAAGAACGAACACGAAAAAGACGCAGAGCGCCGACAGTGCGATCGCCCGCACGAGATCGCTTTTCAAGAATTTTACGGTCGAAAGCTCTTTTGCAAATAGCACCAGTGCCGCGATCAGCAGAAGCGGGACGAACCGCCCGATCCGGAAATCAAACGGCGTTTTCGCCGAGAAGCAGATCATGTCGAAAACGACGTCCGCGCCGTTTCCGAAAACTTCGATCTGCAGTTTTTTAACGTTATTGCCGGGATAGACCGGGATCGCCGTCTTCCCTCTCGTTCTGACCCAGTAATCGCCGATATAGGTTTGTTCTCCGCCGGCGTTTTCCGACCAGAGCCGGACGGCGCGCACGCTGTCCTCCTCATTTTCGGCGAAAAAGAGCAGAAAACGCGCGTTTTCGGGATAATCCTGCAAATATTGCAGCGTTTCCGAAGAAACGGCCGCGTTTTCTGCGACCGTTTCTTCTTCGGAATGAACCGATTTTCCCGGCAAAACCGTGTTGAAATTGAAAACAAGGATTTCAATTCCCAGCGCAATGAGAAGGCACGCGAGTGCTTTCAGAACATATTTGCCGATATTCTTTTTCATACTTTTGCGTCTGCGGGAGCCGCTTCGGGCTCCTTGATCTTCATACGGTGATCCTTATCCGACCAGATGATATGGCGCGGGCATTTGTCGACGCAGGTACCGCATTCGGTGCATTTGTCGTAGTCGATGCGCGCGACGAAATCGTTGACCGTGATCGCGCCGGACGGGCAGTTCTTTTCGCAGAGACGGCAGGAGATGCATCCGACCTTGCAGTAGGAAGCGGTCGTTTTGCCGTTGTCGACGGAAAGGCATCCGACCCAGTGACGGCTGTCGTAGGGGATCAGACGGATGATGTGCTTCGGGCACGCGAACGTGCAGGCACCGCAGCCGACGCACTTGTGATAATCGACAGAGGCGACGCCGTCCTTGACGGAGATCGCACCGAATTTGCACGCCTTGACGCAGGAACCGAGTCCGATGCAGCCGTTCGGGCAGAGCTTGTTGCCTCCGCCGAGACGGGCGGCCGCCGCGCAGTCGTCCGCGCCTTCGTAGACGTATTTCTTCTTTGCGCAGTCGCTCGTACCGCTGCACATGACCTGTGCGCGCATACGCTGCACTTTTTCGACTTTGACGCCCATAATGCCGGCGATCTTTTGAGCGGCGGCTTCACCGCCCGCGCGGCAGAGGTTGGTTTTTTCGCCTTTTTCCACGATCGCCTGCGCGTAGCTCGAGCAGCCCGCGTAGCCGCAGCCGCCGCAGTTCGCTCCGGAAAGGCAGGAGGTGATCTCTTCGATTCTCGGATCGGTCTTCACTCTGAAAACGTGCGCCGCGATCGCGAGCAGAAGTCCCAAGAGAAGTCCCATTCCGCCGAGCAGAATGATGGCAAGAACGATAGGATTCATATTCTTCACCGATCCTTTCTCAGCCGATGCTGATGCCCGAGAAGCCGGAGAACGCCATCGCGATCAGCCCAGCGGCGATCAGCAATGCGGGCGTTCCCTCGAACGCTTTCGGGAAACGGCATAATTTCATACGGTCGCGCACTCCCGCGAAGAGCAGGAGCGCCATCGTGAATCCGAGCGCCGCGGAGAAGCCGTAAACGGCGGATTCAAGCAGCGAATAGTTGCGGTCGACGCTGTCGATCGCGGCGCCGAGCACGGCGCAGTTCGTCGTGATCAGCGGCAGGAAGATGCCGAGCGCCTGATAGAGCGCCGGCAGGGATTTCTTCAGGAACATCTCGATCAGCTGGACGAGCGCCGCGATCACGAGAATGAAGATCACCGTGCGCAGGTAGGCAAGATCGTAAGGCTCGAGAACGTACTTGTAGAGCGCCGTCGTGACGATATTCGAAAGGGTCATGACGAACATAACGGCGCAGCCCATACCGAGGGCTGTCGAGGGTTTCTCGGAAACGCCGAGGAACGGGCAGATGCCGAAGAAGCGGGAGAAGATGAAGTTTTCGATCAGGACCGCGCTCAGCATAATGAGAAGCAGATTGACGATCATTTCTTTTCTTCCTCCTTCTTCTTTGCTTTCTTTTCCGAAGCGGTGAGGATCGCGTTCATCGCGGCGATCAGTATGCCGAGCATAATGAACGCGCCGGCAGGCTGACCGATCAGACCGATCGTGTAGTCCTCGGGGATCAGACGGAGACCGCAGAACGTGCCGTTCGAGAGGATCTCTCGCACGGCGCCGAGCAGAACGATCGCGAAGGTGTAGCCGAGACCCATCACGACGCCGTCGAGCGCGGACGCGCCGATGCCGTTCTTCGACGCGAACGCTTCCGCGCGCGCCAAAATGATGCAGTTGACGACGATCAGCGAGATGAACGAGCCGAGCGTCTTATAGAAGCTGTCGAAGAAATACGCTTTCATCACCATTTCGACGATGCAGACGAATCCCGCGATGATGACGATGAACGCGGCGATTCTGACCTGATCGGGGATCACTTTGCGAAGCAGCGAGATCAATACGTTTGAGCAAATGAGCACCGCCGTGACGGAAAGACCCATCGCGAGCGAGTCAAGCACCGTTTTCGAGATCGCGAGCGTCGCGCACATACCGAGCAGCTGCACGAGAACGGGGTTTTTGAAGAAGAGACCTTCTTTCAGTTTTGCAAAGAATTTTTTCATTTTCCGCTCACCTCCGAAGAAACGAGTGCGAATGCGCTGTCGACCGCCGTTCTGATACCGGAGGTCGTCTTGGTGGCGCCCGCGACGGTATCAACGTTTGCGATCTGTTCCGCCGTCTTCAAAGCGATGAACTTCGAAAGATAAGCGGAATCGGGCTTGCCGCTTCCGATCTGGTCGGCGCCGTAGCCCTTCGTTTCGTTGTTGTTCTGGATGGAAACACCCTTGACGGCGCCGTCGTTCTCAAAGCCGACGGCGATCTCAAAGGAATCGTAGCCTTTGGCGATGAGACAGACGCAGTAGCCGATCTCTTTTCCCTCTTTGTCGAGGATGCGGTAGAAGCCTTTGAATTTCGACGCGTCGTATTTGAGTTCTTCGCTCTTCCCGAAGGTGTCGCCGAAGACGTCGATCATCGCCATATCGCGGCTCTTCTGCTCGTTTTCGGCGATCTTGTCTTTCGTCAGATTGTTGAAGAGGGCAAGGAGTCCCGCGACGACCGCGCAGATGAGAAACAGCGTGACGCCGATGCGGATAACTCTTGCCGCTACGCTTTCGGATTTATTGTTTTTCATATCGTACCTTCCTTTCCGACGTCACTGCTTCGACTTTTTCTGCTTGACCGTGCCGAACGGGATCGGACGCGTCCATTTGTCGAGATAGCCGACGAGAAGGTTCATCGTGAGGATCGCGAACGAAACGCCTTCGTTATAGCTGCCGAACTTGCGGATCAGAACCGTTATGAGTCCGCAGCCGATACCGTAGACGATACGTCCGACGGGGGATACGGGACTCGTTGCGTAATCGGTCGCCATAAAGATCGCGCCGAGCGCAAGACCGCCCGCGCAGAGCTCGCTTGCGAGATAGGTGAACTGCATTCCTTCGGGCGCGATCAGGAAGAAGAGGACGGCGCAGGTCGCGAAATACGCAACGGGAATGTGCCAGGTGATCGTCTTCGTCGCGATGAGGTAGAGTCCGCCGAGCAGAAGCAGCGCGACGGAGATCTCACCGATCACGCCCGTCTTGTTGCCGATGAACAGATCGAAGATCTTTTCGGCGGGAAGGTCGCCGCCCTTGAGAGCGCCGAGCGGGGTCGCTTCGGCGATATTGTCGACGCGCACGAGCCACGTCTGCTTCGTATTGGTCGGATTCATGTAGGAGGACCAGGACAGGAACATAAAGACGCGCGCCGCGAGTGCGGGGTTGACGATGTTCTTGCCGAGTCCGCCGAAGAGCTGCTTCACGATCACGATCGCGAAGAAGCATCCGATGATCGGAACGTAAAGCGGGATCGTAACGGGGACGTTATAGGCGATCAAAACGCCCGTCACGGCTGCCGACAGGTCGGAGACCGTGATCTCTTTGTGCATGATGAGTTCGTAAAGCGCCTCGAAGAGCATACTCGCGACCACGCAGACCGCTGTGACGATCAGCGAGCGCATACCGAGACGGATGCACGCCCACACGAGAGCGGGCGTCAGTGCGAGAAGCACGCGGAGCATGATCGACTGGGTCGTATCGTGATGTCTGTAATGCGGGGAGGGGCTGACTGTCAGAAGCTGTTCGTTGTTCATGACTTACCTTCCTCCTTCTTCGCTGCCGTTTCGGCTTCTTGTGCCGCTTTTGCGGCGCTTTCGGCCGCTTTTCTCGCGGCCTGTTCTTCTCTGACCGTGAATTTTGCTCTGCGGATATATTGTACGATCGGAACATCCGCCGGGCAGATGTACGTGCAGGTGCCGCACTCGACGCAGCTCATAAGGCCCGCCTTGACGCACGCGT
>JAZLHQ010000074.1:0-14934 GCA_045616925.1 Eubacteriales bacterium
TCTGCACGCTCGACAACAAGATCGTGTACGTTCCGAACGGCGTCGCTTCCGGCGCTTCCGTCGTCAACTATTCCGAAAAGGAACTGCGCCGCGTCGATCTTGAATTCGAGATCTCCGAAGAGGAGGATTTCGAGGTCGCGAAGCAGATCCTGAACGACATTCTCAAGAATCACGAAAAAGTTCTCAAGGACATGGACAACACCGTGCGCGTCTGCGGCTCCTCCGACAACGGCATCATCATCTGCTGCCGCGCGTGGGTCAAGAACGCCGATTACTGGGACGTCTTCTTCGACGTGCGCGAGCAGGCGAAGAAGGGCTTTGACGCCGCCCAGATCGAATTCCCGTACGAGCAGATGGACGTCCGCGTCATCGACAAGCGCGACAGAGAGGCAAGATAAAGCGTATGAAGCGGCTTTTTATCCCGCTTTTGCTCGTATTTTTGGTCTGCGTCGTCCCCGTCTCCTGCGACAGGGATAAGAAAGAGGAAGCGGCTGCCGGCGAAACGGCAGCCGCGACCGATTGGCATATGCCCGAGGTATTTATCGGGGACGAGAATCTCTGCCGTTCAAGCTCGTATTTTTCAAAATCGCTTGCCCTTGAACTTCTGCCCTACGCGGCGTCTTCGGGCAAGACCGGTACGCAAACGCTCCTTGAGCGCGAGGGATTTTCAGTCGTCGCCCAAAAGAATTACGACAAAACGTCTGCCGACCAATCGCACACCTGCGGATTTTCGATCGGCAAAAAGGTTTATTCCAACAAATACGTTTCCGAAAAGGCGCTTTATCTCGTCTGCATTCAGGGAACGTCCGGCAGCGGGGAGTGGGCGTCGAACTTCGACGTATCCCCTTCCCGTTCCGAAAGTCCGGAATACGCCGAGAATTTCCTTGCCTGCGCCGAAGACGTTTACGAAACGCTCCTGCCTCTGCTGCCCGATCATACGGACTTCGGCGGTGAACCCGTGATCGTCGTCTGCGGCTACTCGCGAGGCGCGGCGGCCGCGAATCTCTTGGGCATTCTGCTCGACGATTCGGAGGATCCCGCCGTTTGGAAGGACAACGTCTTCGTCTACACCTTCGCGACTCCCATGACCGTCTGCGGGGAAAAATGCGGGGATCGGTACCCGAACGTTTTCAATCTCGTAAATCCCTCGGATCTCGTGACGATGCTTCCCCTCTCAGACTGGGGCTTTTCAAGAGCCGGAAGGGACGTGATGCTGTCAGAGATTGCCGGTGCCGGCGACGCGGCGGCGTCTCTGCTCTCCGTTCTGAAGCCTTTGGCGCCGACGCTTGCCGACTACTACGGCGCGCGCCATTCGCTGACGTCTTCGGGTCTTTCCGACGGCGGAATGACCGCCTACGAGCTCGTCCCGACCGTGCTCGATCTTCTGACGGGCAGCGCAAATCCGATGACGCTCGCGAAATTCATGCTGATGTCGCCCGACAGTGACCTCGATCCCGTCCGTCAGCTTCTGACGGCGGAGCTCACGAACGGCGGCAGGCTCGGGAAGAAAGTTGCCGCGCAGCACGGCGACGCGGTCTATCTCGAACTGATCACGAAACTCGCGGAATAACGCAAAAAAAGAATCTCCTCACGGAGATTCTTTTTTTATTTTACTGTTTCGCCGTGAGCTGCGCTTTATCGTACTGGATCTTGTAAAGTCCGTAGTACTTGCCGCGCTTTTCGAGCAATTCGAAGTGATTGCCCTGCTCGACGATCTGTCCGTGCGACAAAACGATGATGTTGTCCGCGTGCTGAACGGTCGACAGGCGGTGCGCGACGACGAGCATCGTGCCGATGTTCATCATCTTTTCGAGCGAGTTCTGAATGAGCTGCTCCGTTTCCGTGTCGATGTTCGCGGTCGCTTCGTCGAGGATCATGACCTCCGGCTTGTGAAGCACCGTGCGCGCGAACGACAAAAGCTGTCGCTGTCCCGCCGAGAAGTTGTTGCCGCGCTCTCTGACCTCCTCGTCAAGTCCCTTTTCGAGCTTGTCGATGAAGTGATCCGCGTTGACGTATCTGCACGCCGCCATGACTTCTTCGTCCGTGTACTTTTCCTCGCGCAGGATGATGTTGCTGCGGATCGTACCCGAGAAGAGGACGACGTCCTGCAGCATCTGACCGAAATGACGCCTGAGCGACGCGATCTTATACTTCTTGATATCGACGCCGTCGATGAGGATCTGACCCTTCTGAATGTCGTAATTGCGGCAGATGAGCGACAGGATCGTCGTCTTGCCGGAGCCGGTCGAGCCGACGAACGCGACGGTATCGCCGGCGTTCACGTGGAAGGACACGTCCTTCAGAACCCATTCGTCGGGGATATAGGAGAACCAGACGTCTCTGAATTCGATCTCGCCGCGGATATGCTCGACGTCTTCGGCGTCGGGCGCGTCCGTGATTTCGGGCTGCATATCCATGATCGTGAAGATCTTTTCACCCGACGCGAACGCCGACTGCAGACTGTTGAACTGCTCGGCAAGGCTCTGGATCGGGTCGAAGAACTTCGAAATGTACATATAGAACGTGACGATCGTCTCGCTCTCGATGATCTGCCCCAAGAAACGCGTTCCGCTGATGACGCCCTTGCCGCCGAGGTAGAAGAGGCAGAGGACCGAGCAGACGTAAAGCATATAGACCGTCGGGCGGAAGACCGTGAAGACGAAGTATTCTTCCCGCTTCGCCTTGCCGAGTTTTCTGTTCTTTTCGCTGAACTCGTCCATCTTGCGGTTTTCGCGGTTGAAGATCTGAATGATCTTCATTCCCGAAAGGTTTTCGGACAAAAACGTGTTGATATCCGTCGTGCCGTCCTTGACTTTTCTGTAAGCGCGGCGCGAGAATTTGCGGAAGATGTACGTGAACAAAAGAACGAACGGTACGAAGCAAAGGACCATCAGTGCAAGCTCGTAATTGAGCATCAGCATCGCCGCCGTGACGCCGATGATCACGAAGAGGTTCTTCAGAAGATTGACGACCGTGTTCGTGAACATCATCGAGATCGCGTTGGTATCGTTCGTCACGCGCGTGACGAGTTTGCCGACGGGAATATTGTTGAGCTGCGCGTGGGAGAGGCTTTCGACGTGCGTGAACACGTCTTCGCGGAGTCCCGAGACGATTTTCTGACCCGTTTTCTGCAGAACGACCGCTTCGACGTACGTGCAGACGAGTGAGACGATCAGGATCGAGCAGTAAACGCCGACCATTATGAGCAGATCCTTCATCTCGAATTCTTTTTTGATCATGCCTTCGATCCGGCCGACGAGCATCGGGGAGACGACGTTGTAGGAGATCGAGAAGAACATCAGGGCGAATACGAGGATGAACTGCGGGACGTAGGGCTTCGCGTAGTGCAGAAGCCGTTTGAGGATCTCGGAATCCTTCATGTGGCGTTCGAATCCGAACGCCGTTTTCTTATCGCGGATCAGCGAGAACGCGACCGTGAACACGATCGAGAAAAATCCGACCACGCCGCCGACGAACAGAAGCGGAAAATACTCACGCATCGTCCTCACCTCCGTTCTCAAGCGCCTGCGAGCGCATTTCACGGCGCTCGACTCGCGCCTTTTCCAACTCGTGTTCCTCGCTGTCGAGGCGCTGGAGATCGACCATAAGCCGGTAATCGGGGCAAGTCTTGCAAAGCTCGGCGTGCGGGCCGATCGCGACGATCCTGCCTTCGTCGACGAATATGACCTTGTCCATCTTTTCGACGGTCGTTATGCGGTGGGCGATCAGGATCGTCGTCTTGCCCTTGCGGAGCGTTTTCAGATTGGAAAGGATCTTTTCCTCGGTCTTGACGTCGACGGCGGAGACGGAATCGTCGAGAATCAGAACGGGCGCGTTCTTCATCAGCGCGCGCGCGATGGAGATCCTCTGCTTCTGTCCGCCGGAGACGGTCACACCGCGCTCACCGAGCACGGTCTCGTAGCCGAGGGCAAATTCGGAAATATTGTCGTGGATATCCGCCATTTTCGCGGCTTCTTCGACCGCTCCGCGGTCGTTCGTATCGCTCGCGAAGGCGATGTTGTTGGCAATCGTATCGCTGAACAGGAAATTGTCCTGCGGCACATACGCGCACGCCTTCCGGACATCCGCGATCTTCACCGTGTTGACGTCGTGACCGTCGATGAAAACCGTTCCGTTGGGAACGTTGTACGTACGCAGCAGAAGATCGACGATCGTCGTCTTGCCGGAGCCGGTCTTGCCGATGATGCCGACGTTCTCGCCCGCGTTGATCTTTAAGGAGACGTTTTCAAGCACGTCGTATTCCCCGCCGGGATAGCGGAACGTGAGATTTTTCATTTCGACGTCGCCGCGCACGTCCGCGAGTTCTTCGACGCCTTCTTTGTCGACGACGTCGGGCTTCGCGTCAAGGAGTTTGCCGATACGGTTGAGGGACGCGGTTCCCTGCGCGTGCATTCCGATCAGCTGAGCGACTGCCATCACGGGCCAGACGGTCGCCGTGAAATAGCCGATGAACTCGACGAGCTGACCCGCGTTGAATCTGCCGATATAGACGAGGTAGCCGCCGTAGCCGAGGATCACGCAGACGACCGATTCGACGAGCAGCGTGATCGCGATATCGAGTTTGACCGAAAGCTTCGTGAACGCGACGTTCGCGTCTTCGTTGTTCTTATTGAGCTTGCGGAAGGCGTGCAGTTCCTTCGCTTCCTTGACGAACGCCTTGATGACGGCGATGCCCGCGAAATTCTCCTGCGAGAAATCGGAAAGCTTTGAAAACGCCTCCTGACGTTTTTCCCAGCGCATCGTCATATATTTGTCGACGATCATACCCCCGACCATCAGAATTGCGAGCGGGATCATCGCAAATCCCGTGAGGATCGGGTGCATCTTCCACATCTTGATGATCGCGAGCGTGCCGAGGAACAAAGCGTCGAAGAACATCAGAATGCCCCACGCGAAGCAGTCCTGGATCGTTTCGAGGTCGTTCGTGAAGAGCGACATCATGTCGCCGACCTTGTTGACCTGATAATACTGCTGCGAAAGCGTTCTCGTATGCTCGAACATTCTGGAGCGCAGATCCGTTTCGACCCGCACGGACGTATCGAGGAAGCAGACGCGCCACAAGAATCTGCCGAAAACCATCGTGACGATCACGAGGAGCATCGGGCGGCAGATCTCGTCGAGCAGGAAATCGAGATCGAACGTCTTCATAACGCCGTCGACCTCCGCCTGCCCTTCGTTGATGCCGTTGATCAGAAGCTGATACAGATTCGGAATGATCAGCTGCATATAGTCGACCGCGATCAGCGAGAGCATACCGAGCAGAAGGATCGGCAGGTATTTGAGGTAATAACGGTTTATATGTTTGCCGAAAAGCATTTCTTTTCCCCCTTTCGGACTTTTCTTTACAATGAGGTATTATATCATATTATTTTATAAAATGCAAGCGTATTCGCGTGAAAAAATACTTCTGCGGAGCGTTCCGAAGGACGCTCCGCAGAAGCGGCGTTTTTCCGTTTATTCGAATTATTTTTCGAGCGTTTCAAGCGCTTCGAGATCTTTGATCAGATCGTCGAACGCCTTCTGCCAAGCCGAAGAGTGCTTTTTGATCATACTCGCGGGATTCTTCGAAAGGTTCGCGCGCAGCCAGAGGTTCGTTAGGTACATATCCCACGCGAGTCCGAAATCGAGGTAGACGCTGTCGCGGATCGCGTCGATCATATCGGCGGTGTCGTCGTCGCGCGTGTACTTCCACTTGAGCGCACTGTCGTAGTACGCGGGCATAATGACCTTATGGGACTCGTACGCCAAAAGCTCGAGCGTCGCGGCGACCGCGCGCAGGTGATCGCCTTCGAGAGTCCAGTTGAGACCGTAGACGTTCGCGTAGTCGTGGATCATCGTTCTGTATTCTTCCTGCTGATCGTTGAGCTTCGGAAGCGGGATGATGCAGAAGTCGTCCGTCATCTCGCGCAGATACGATTCGACCGTAAAGAGCTTGCTCGGGACGAACAGGGCGGTGCCCTGCGCAAAGGTCTGCATGCCGATGACGTCGTCGTCGTTGCCGTAATAGAAATTGGTGGGCGTGTCCTTATAGATCGTGTACGCCGCGGTCATCGCGTTGATCAGATCGGGGTTCTTTTCGTTCAGAAGCCATTCGATCGAGCCGTCGGTGTTGATCTTCGTATAAGAAAGACCGTTGGCGACCATAAAGGAAAGGATGCCCGCGACGCCGCTCGACAGGAATCCGAGCTGGTCGTTGATATCGGCTTTTTCGTTGCCGTTGGTATCGACGTAAGCGAGAGCGCTCATTTCCTGCATCACGTCGTTCGTCCATCTGCCCTCTCTTACGATATCGTAGATGCTGCCGTATTTTTCTTCGCAGTATTTGGAGTAAAGCACCTTATTGACGAACATCGCGAACATTCCCGACGTGTAGCGCAGCGAAAGGTCGCCCGTCAGCCAGTAGACGTTGCCCTGATATGCGATCGCGTTCTGATACATCGGAGACCAGTGGTCAGCGTCGGGATGGATGTAATCGGCGCCCTCTGCGGCAAGATCGCCGATCTTGTAAATGAGTCCGTCCAGCATCATATCGGTGCCGTACATCCAGCTTCCGATGACGTCGTAGTCGGAGACGCCCGCCTGCAGGGCGGGAACGACGACCTTGAGCATATCGTCGAAAGGAAGCACGTTGACGAGTCTGATCTCGACGCCGAGCTTCTCCTCAACGTACTTGTTGCGATCGTAGATCTTATCGTCCACGTCGTTGCCGTTTTTTTCTTCGATGATAATGGAGCGTTCGGAGAACGCGCCGTTCTTGCCTTCGCCGCTGATGAAGTTGACGATATCTCCGTCAAAATAGAGGTCGTCCGGCAGCGGATAATCGGGATCGTCCTCGACGTCGCTTATCTCTTCGTTTTTCTGTTTTTTGTCGGTGCAGGATACGAGCGCGAACGCGCTGAGTATGCAGATCATCGCCAACATAAACGCGATCAGTTTCTTCATTTCTTTTCCCCTTTTACCGATTTTTTTGCCGTAAGCGGCGGTTCTGCTGTATTATACCACTTTTTTGCACGCTTTTTCAAGGTTTTCGGCCATATTTTAACAAAAAATTCATTTAACGGAAAAGCGCGGCGCACCGAAAGTGCGCCGCGCTTTTGGGCCGTTATGTCGGTGATTATTTGCTCATCGTCTCGAGCTTGGTGAGGTCATCGATCAGCTTATCGAATTTCGTCTTCCAAGCCTTGGACATCTTTTTGATCTGGCTCGCGGGGTTCGCGGTGTAGGACTCACGAACGTAGAGGTTGGTCAGGGTCATATCCCAAGCCATACCGAAGTCGAGGTAAACGCTGTCGCGGATCGCGTCGATCATGTCGGCGGTATCGTCGTCACGCGTGTACTTCCATTTCAGAGCGCTGTCGTAGTAAGCGGGCATGACGGTCTTGTGAGACTGGTATGCCATCAGTTCGAGCGTTGCGGCAACTGCACGCAGATGATCGCCTTCAAGAGCCCAGTTGAGGCCGTAGGTGGTCGCGTGGTCGTGGATCATCGTGTGATATTTCTGGCTCTCGTTGAGCTTCGGAAGCGGGATGATGCAGTAGTCGTCGGTCATCTCACGCAGATAGGTCTCTGCGGTGAAGATCTTGCTCGGAACGAACAGGACGGTGCCCTGTGCGAAGGTCTGCATACTCTTGATATCGTCGTCGTTGCCTGCCCAGAAGTTGGTGGGCGTGTCCTTATAGACCGTGTAGGCAGCAGACATTGCGTTGATCAGATCCGAGTTGGTTTCGTTCAGAAGCCATTCGATGGAGCCGTCGGTGTTGGTCTTCGTGTAGGTAAGTCCGTTGCCGACCATGAACGCGAGAACGCCTGCAACGCCGCTGGACATAAAGCCGAGCTGGTCGTCGATGTCCGCTTTTTCGTTTTGATTGCGGTCTTCATAGACGAGAGCGCTCATCTTCTGCATAACTTCGTTCGTCCATCTGCCTTCTCTGACGATGTCAAAGATGTTGCCGAATTCCTGCTCGCAGTATTTCGCATAGAGCGTCTTGTTGACGAACATTGCAAACATACCGGAGGTGAAACGCAGGGAAAGGTCGCCCGTCAGCCAATAAATATTGTTCTGATAAGCGATCGCGTTAATGTACATCTGGGACCAGTAATCTGCGTCGAAATGGATGTAGTTCGCATTTTCCTTATCGAGCTTGCTAAGGTTGTAAATAAGACCGTCAAGCGTGATATCGGTGCCGTACATCCAGGCGCCGATGACGTCGTAGTCACTGCCGCCTGCTCTCAGAGAGGGGGTGATCTGCGCCATCATATCGGAATAGTAGATCGCGTCGACGAGGTTGATCTCAACGCCGAGCTTTTCCTGTACGAACTGGTTACGCTCCCAGATCTTGACGTCGACGTCGTCGGCAGCGTCTTCATCGACCGTGATGGAGCGCTCGGAGAACGTACCGTTCTTGCCTTCGCCGGTGACGAAGTTGATCACTTCGTTGTCGAAATGGAGGTCCGCGGGCAGCGGGTAATCTTCATCTGCTTCAATGTCGCTTCCGCCGCCGTTGTTGTTGTTCTTGTTGTTGGCGCAGGGTACGAGCGTGAATGCGCTCATCACGCAAACCATTGCCAATAAGAATGCAATCAGCTTTTTCATAACGTGTCCTTTCGTTTTTATTATATCATTGAGTGATATAATTGTTACGATTATATTATACACATTTTTGTGAAAATTGCAATACCTTTTCGTCTTTTTTTATAAAAAAAAGGAAAATTCTCCGTTTTGACGAAGAATTTTCCCATGGTTTGAACGCCTTCGCGTTATTTGAGACCGGCGAGCGTCACGGCTCCGAGCAGCGCCGCTTCGTAGCCGAGCGCGGTCGGCAGGATCTTTACGTTTCTGACGTATTCGATCGCGTCCGATCCGAGCCTTCTTCTGATCGAAGGGAGCAGGAGATCGAAGGAGCGGCTCATGCCGCCGCCGATATAGACGCATCCGACATCCGTCAGATTGACGGCGTTCGCGATCGCTCTGCCGAGATAGTCGCCGACGAGGTCGAAGAGCGCGAGGCATTCGGCGTTTCCCTCCCCCGCGAGCACGGACGCGCCCGCCGCGTCCTTTGAAAGTCCGCGTTCTTCAAAGAGCGCGTTCAGTTCGGAATCTTTTTCGCACGCAAACAGCACTTCGCGCGTCAGCGCGGTGCCGGAGGCGTGCGCTTCCGCGCAGCCGAGTCCTCCGCACGAGCAGCGTGCCGGATGATGATACTCGACCTTCGTGTGTCCGATCTCTCCCGCGACGGCGTTCACGCCGTAAAGAAGCTTGCCGTCGAGGATGAACGCGCCGCCGATACCGGTGCTGACCGTGATCCAGAGAAAATCGCGCTCCGTTCCGCCGCCGAGCCGGTATTCGGCGAGGGCGCAGGCGTTCACGTCGCAGGCGCAGCGTACGTGTTCAACGCCCGTATGCTTTCCGATGATCGACGCGACGTCGACGTTTCGCCATTTGAGGAAGGGTGCGAGGAGCAAAATGCCGTTTTCGTCGGTCATGCCGGGCAGCGTGACGCCGATGCCGCCGAGGTCGGCAAACGTGATGCCGAGTTTGCGGCACTGCTCTCCGAGTTTTTCGGAAAGCGAGGCGAAGAAGACCTCGGGGTCGGACCTGACGGTCGGAAATTGTTCTTTGATGAGGATATGATAAGAATCGTCGGCGACTGAGCAGATCGTTTTCGTCCCGCCGACGTCGAGCGCACCGTAATACGTCATAAATGACCTCCGCAAAAGATTTGATTCCACCGAGATTTTACCACAAATCAAGTGCTTTGTCAACACACTGCGGGCACTCCGTCAATAAAAATATTATATATTATGAAGATAAATATTGACACGGTCGATGAAAAGTGATAAAATAACCGTGTATATTCGGATGATTGTTACAAAAACAGAGGTTGCTTATGAAACGAACACTTGCCAAGCTGATCAGTTTACTGACGGTCGTCTGCATGCTCGGCTCGGTCGCGCTGCAGATCCCCGTTTCCGCTTTCGACGGGCCCGGTGAAAGCGTCACTCCCGGCGGCAGCAGTCCCGCATTCGGCTCCATTGAGGAGATCGTTGCCTCCTATCACAATCCGAAGGGCAGACCGATGTCGTGCATCCACCGCGCGCTTCCCTACGTCGGGTGTCCTTATCCCGAGAACTCCATTCCCGCGATCGAGGCGTGCATCGCCGCCGGCGCGGATATGGTCGAGCTGGATATTTCCAAGACCTCGGACGATAAGTTCGTTCTCTCCCATGACGGCAGTATGCAGCGCTGCACAAGTTATAGCCAGAGTAATTCCGGCAGCAAAGCGATCAGCAGTCTGACTTACGCGCAGACGCAGAAATATTATCTCTACGAATACTACGGCAATCAGACGAATTCCTCCGCGTCGAAATTGATCACGCCGTACGTCAACGCGAACAAAACGATCTACGTGGACGAAAACGGCAAGAAATACACGATGCCGACCTTCGAGGAGGCGCTTGCCGTCTGCAGGGGTCACATCATGGTCAACGTCGACAAGTTCGACAGTTTCTGGGGCGACCGTATGGCGCTTTACGAACTCGTCAAAGACGCCGGCTGCCTCGACATTGTCGTTTTCAAAGCAAGTTCGGGTACCGTAACGCCTGACGATCTTGCGGGCTGGTTCAGCGAGATCAAAGCGCAGTACGGTCAGAACGCGCAGCTTCCGCTTTTCAGCGCCGTCACCGGCAGCGGCGGAACCGGAAACGACTCGAAATTCGTCTATCAGACGGCGATGCCGTACATCGAAGCGGGAGCCACCTGCCTTGAATGCGGAAGCAGCTTCAATCACGCCTCCGCACAGCCCGACGTGCAGGAGATCATCGGTGAAAAGGTGCGTCTCTTCGCGAACGCCCTGACCTACTGCAACCACCAGAGTTCCGCCGGCGGCGCCTTTGAGGACACCCGCCTCTACTGCGAAATGATCGCGCACGGCCTCAACGTCATCCAGTGCAACTCCGCCGTCGAGATCGGCGAATACATCCGCACGGTCTATTCGGACACGGCGCGTCCCGTAACGGAAAAGATCAATCCGAAGCTTTTCAGCGATTTTACCTACGATAAAACAGCGGCCACGGTCAATACGACCGTACAGATCACGACGAACGGCGTTTCGATCGCGAACAACGATACGCTCACCTATCAGAACATTGATTTCGGCAGCGACGGCATCACGAAATTCGCGGTCGGGATCGGAAACAATCCCTCGGGCGGCGTTCTTTCCGTCCGGCTCGACAGTATGGACAACGAGCCGATCGCAGTCTACAAGTTCAGCGCGGACGACGGCGTCTGCGGCGAGACCGTCTGGGCTTCCCTCGTTTCCAAAGTGCGTGGCACGCACACGGTCTATCTGACCGCCACCGACACGAATTACGACAAAACGACGGATCAAAAACTCACGAACACCTCCACGAAATCGAATATTCTGATCACGTGTTTCTTCGGTACCTCCGGAAATACGGGATCCTCTTACCCCGATACGCTCCCGCAGCACTTCTTTATGAAGCGCGGAACCGATCCGAATCTTCCCGAAACGGTATCCGTTCGCTGCGACAACGGTACCGAAAAGCAGATCCACGTCATGTGGCTGCCCTATGAGAACTGGGATAACTCCTGCAAGACGCTGACGGAGTACAACCTGGCAAGTACGACCACTCTCAAGACGTTCAAAGTTCCGGGACTCGTCGTTGAGACCGGTGAAACGATCTACGCGGAGGTCTACCTCATCCCAACGCCGGTTTACGACGCGATTTCCAAAGCGGTCGTCTGGTACGACGCGAATTTCGGCGTCATCGGCGATGAAAACGGCAGAATCACCCAATGGGTCGACCGTATAAACGGCATTCCCGCCGTAGCGGACACATTCGTTGCCGAGCCGACCTACGACAAAACGACCTCTCCTTACAGCGTCAGATTTGACGGCGTTTACAACGGTCTCACCTTTGCTTCCCCGATCGACCTCAACGGCAGATCCGAACTTTCCCTGATGATCCGCGCAAAGAACACCAACGCGACCTCGGCTTACGACAATTACGAAGCGAACTCCACCACCGCTTATTCGATCAACCAGGCGGCGCGCTACACGCTCCTGCAGTTCGGCGAATCCGGCGGCTGGGGCTGCGTATGGCTGACGGCGTTCAAGAACGCGGTCATCTGCAGACTCGGCACCGGCGTCAGCAATACGCGCGGATTCATGAAAACCGGTCTTTCCCTTTCCGACTTCACGCTGACGACCGTCACGAAATCCGGCACCTCCGAAAAGCTTTACAGCGCAGATTCCCTCATCTATACGGCGGCGGCGAACGACGGCACCTACACGGGTGCGCCCGGATCGGTCATCAAAAACACGAACTCTTACGCTTACCTCGGCTACGGCTATCAGGGCAGCGGTCAGAACTATTATTATAACGGAAGTGCTTCGGACGTTCTCGTCTTTGACGAGGCACTCACCGCGACCGAGATCGCCAACCTGAACACCTATCTCAACAATAAAGCCTCCCACGCCTATATCGATTGTTCCTCCAAACTGACGACCCCCTACAGCGAATTCGTTTCGTCTCTTGACGCCGACGACGCGAAGGGATACATCATCAGCGCGCAGCTCGAACTCGGCTCCACCCTCTCGATGAATTACGTCGCCTGCGTCAGCAACGGAACTCCCTATATGACCTTCACGAGAAACGGCAAGACCGTCACCGTCGAAGGAACGTTTATCGGCGGATCCTCCTACGAATTCGATTATACGGGCATCGCGCCGCAGTGCATGGGCGACCCGATCGACGCCTACCTCTTTGCGGAAGGATGCGACGAGCCGATCGATCAGAAGCTCGGCTACACCGTCAAGACCTACGCGGAGAACGTCCGCGCGGTCTACACGGATCCCGAGGACTACGGCCTGCTCCACACCCTGCTCGCCGACCTGCTCGATTACGGAAACGAATCGCAGCTTTACGCCGATTACAGAGCCGAATTTCCGATCAATGAAGAAAACTGGATTGCCTGCGACCGCTCCGCGTTCAACGCTTCCGCGCTTGTGAACGCAAAGAGATCCTCGTCGTCGACCGAGTACGATTCCCTTCGCTTCACGGGCGTGCAGCTTCGTCTGACTTACGTCAACGAGATCCTCTTCCGCATCAAAGCGACGGATCCTGCGGGCAAATCCGTCAAGATCTTCGTCAGCACGGACGGCGGTACGACGTTTGCAAGCGTTCCCGAGTCGGAGACCGCAGTTTCCGATCTCAACAAATACGATGCGCTCACTTATGAGATCCGCACGGCTCCGATCACGGCGATCGGCTCCGGGGACGTGTACAAGGCAGTTCTTTACGACGGTGACACCGAAGTACAATACGTCACTTACAGTATGGACAGCTATTTTCTCGCAAGTCACGGCGACGCACTCGTCGGTCCGCTCGTCAAGGCGCTCTCGCGTTACACGAAATCCGCGCAGAATTACGCCGAACAGGCAGACTGATACTTAACGGAGGTTATCAAATGAAAAAATCTTACGTTTCCCCGGAAATCGAGGTATTCGATCTTTCGGGAACGCTCTTCACGGGAAACGATTCGAGCATCATCACGCCCGTCGATCCGCTCGAAGGTAATTGAGAACGAGAATAAATTTGCCGCCTTGCCGGCAGGAAGGATATACTATGAAAAAAACACTGAGCATTCTCCTCATCCTCGCAACGCTGCTCGGAATCGTGTTCGCGATCCCGATGAACGCTTCGGGCAGCAAGTCCTCTTCGTCCGCTCCCGCTATGGGCACGTTTGAAGAGATCTACGCTTCCTACAACGATCCGCAAGGACGTCCGATGTCCTGCGCACACCGCGCGATTGCTTACATCGGCACCCCGATCCCCGAAAACTCCCTGCAGGCCATTCAGGCGTGCATCGACGCAAAGGTCGACATCGTCGAGCTTGATATCCAGCGCACGTCCGACGGCGTTTACGTCCTCTCCCACGACCAAAGCATCAAAAGATGCACGACGTACAACACCGACCCCGGCAAGAACACCTACCGCAATATCTCCGGTATGACCTGGGACGAGATCAAGCAGTACGAAATGCTCGAATACACCGGCAACAACGGCCGCGTCTGGAAGGACGAAAACGGCAAATCCTACCACATCCCTACCTTTGAAGAGGCGCTCGCCGTCGTCAAGGATCACTGCATGATCAACCTCGACAAATTCGAGTCCCTCTGGTCCAGACGCATGGAGATCTACGACATCGTTTACAAAGCGGGCTGCGTCAAGAACGTCATGTTCAAGGGCGGAACGGGTACGATCTCGACCGCAGGTCTGAAACAATGGCACAGCGAGATCAAGGCAAAATACGGCGAAGACGCCGAATTGCCCTGCTTCTGCACGCTGATCAGCGGCGGCAGCAGTACCTACGTCCAACAGTGCAAAGACTACGCCGCAGCAGGCGCACAGGTCGAGGAATCGAGTTTCTCAAGCTTCGACGTCTCCTGCACGAATCCCGAATATACGCAACAGGTCAAGCCGTATATCCGTAAATTTGCGAACGTACTGACCGAAGCGCTCAATAGCAGCGGCTACTGCGCGGGTCTCCCCGAAAACGCGGTCGGCTGGTCCGCCTGCATCGCGCTCGGCTTCTCCATCCTGCAGACCAACAACGCGAAGGACTGCGCCGATTACATCTATCAGGTCTACGGTCCCAATCGCGACATTTCCCAGGGTATCAGCGGCAACCGCTTCAGCAAATACAAGCACGTCGATCAGAATACGACCGTTTCGGTCGGTACCAACTACGTTTCCCTCGGAAACGACGATCTGATCACGTTTGAAAACATTGATTTCAGCAAGGTCAAGAACTCGCAGCTGCTCGTTCAGCTCGCAAGCTCCAGCGCCGGCAAGCTTTCCTTCTACATCGGCGTTCCGACCTCGACGAGC
>JAZLHQ010000075.1:0-7019 GCA_045616925.1 Eubacteriales bacterium
CGGACGCCGAGTTCCTCGCGGCATTCGCGCACGAGCGCCTCGGGGAGCGTCTCCCCCGGCTCCGTTTTGCCGCCGACGAATTCCCACAAAAGTCCGCGCGCCTTGTTCGCGGGACGCTGCGCGATCAGAAATTTGTCGCCGTTATAGATCAGAGCGGCGGCGACTTCTCTTTCGGGTATTGCCACTTGAAATCCCCCCTTAAAGCGTCAGAATGAGTCCGAAAACGTACACGATCGCCGCGCAGATCCATGCGATCACGCACTGTCCGATGACGACGCCCGCCGCCCATTTTGCGCCGAGCTCGCGCTTGACGGACGCGATCGCGGCGACGCAGGGCGTATAAAGAAGGCAGAAAACAAGGAGCGCGAGAGCGGATACGGGCGAGAGCGCCGCTTTGATCGCCTCCGCGCCGCCGTAAAGGACGGAAAGGGTCGCGACCACGCTCTCCTTTGCCATAAAGCCGGAGATCAGAGCCGTCACGACGCGGTAGTCGCCGAAGCCGAGAGGCTTGAAGATCGGCGCGATCAGACCCGCGACGCGCGAGAGGATACTCGTTCCCGTTTCACTTGCCATGTGCAGACTGAAATCAAAGGTTTTGAGGAACCAGATCACGACGGTCGCCATCAGAATGACCGTAAACGCGCGCTTGATGAAATCCTTGATCTTCTCCCAAAGGAGCTGCAGGACGTTTTTGGCGGCGGGAAGACGGTAATTCGGGAGTTCCATCACGAAGGGCACCGCTTCGCCCTTGAACGCCGTGCGTTTCGAGATCAACGCAACGAGAATGCCTGTCAGAATGCCGAAGAAATAGAGCCCGACCGTGACGAGCCACGCCCATCCCTTCGGGAAAAACGCGGCGGAGAGGAACGTATAGATCGGCAGTTTGGCGGAGCAGCTCATGAAAGGCGTCAGCATAATCGTCATTTTGCGGTCGCGCTCGGACGAAAGCGTGCGCGTCGCCATCACGCCCGGCACGGTGCAGCCGAAGCCGATCAGCATCGGAACGACCGATTTGCCGGAAAGACCGATCTTTCGCAGCAGTTTGTCCATCACGAACGCGATGCGCGCCATATAGCCGCTGTCCTCGAGCATCGACAGGAAGAAAAACAAAACGACGATGATCGGGACGAACGACAAAATGCTTCCGACGCCTCTGAACACGCCGTCGATGATCAGCGAATGCAGGATCCCGTTCGCGTGCGCGTTCGTGAGCGCCGAATCGACGAAGTCGGTCAATTTGTCGATCCCCGTTTCGAGAAGTCTCTGGAAAAACGCGCCGACGACGTTGAACGTCAGGAAAAAGATCAGCGCCATAATCAGGATAAACGACGGGATCGCCGTATATTTGCCGGTCAGAACGCGGTCGATGCGCGCGGAGCGCACGTGTTCGCGGCTCTCGTGCGGCTTCGTGACCGCTTTTTCGCACAGATCGCGGATAAACGCAAATCGCATATCCGCAATGGCGGCGGCGCGGTCGAGCCCGCGCTCCTCTTCCCTCTGCACGATGATGGGTTCGATGATTTCGTCCTCGTTGCGCGTGAGATGCAGGGCTTCTCTGATCTGCGTATCGCCCTCGACGAGCTTGGACGCCGCGAAGCGAACGGGAACGTTCGCCGCCGCCGCGTGGTCTTCGATCAGGTGCATGATACCGTGCAGGCAGCGGTGGACGGCGCCGCCGCTCTGATCTTTCGAGCAGAAATCGATCCTGCCGGGGCGCTCCTGATACTGCGCGACGTGCAGGGCGTGGCTGATCAGTTCGTCGACGCCCTCGTTTTTCGCCGCCGAGATCGGGACGACGGGGATGCCGAGCAGAGCCTCCATCGTGTTGACGTCCACGGCGCCGCCGTTGCCCTTGACCTCGTCCATCATATTGAGGGCGAGGACGATCGGCACGTCGAGCTCCATTAGCTGCATCGTCAGATAGAGATTGCGCTCGATGTTCGTGGCGTCCACGATATTGATAATGCCTTTCGGCCGTTCTTCAAGGATGAATTTGCGCGAAACGATCTCTTCTTCGCTGTACGGCGAGAGAGAATAGATGCCCGGCAGGTCCGTGACCGACGTTTCGGCGTGATTTTTGATGACGCCGCTCTTGCGGTCGACCGTGACGCCCGGGAAATTGCCGACGTGCTGATTCGAGCCCGTCAGCTGATTGAAAAGCGTCGTTTTGCCGCAGTTCTGGTTGCCCGCCAAAGCGAAAGTGAGCGTCGTTCCGGGGGGCAGCGGATTTTCGTCCGCCTTGACGTGGTAGCGTCCGCCCTCTCCGAGACCCGGATGCTCGCGCTTTTTGGCGCGCACCTGCCCTTTCGGCTCCGTTTCTTTGAGAAACGGCTCCGAAATGCCGATCTTTTCGGCGTCGGAGAGCCGGAGGGTCAGTTCATACCCATGGAGACGGAGCTCCATCGGGTCACCCATCGGGGCGAATTTGACGAGTGTGATTTCCGTACCGGGAATGACGCCCATATCGAGAAAGTGCTGGCGAAGCGATCCTTCGCCGCCGACGCTCTCGACGACCGCGCTCTTCCCTGCCTCAAGTTGGCTCAGAAACATTTTGGTCCTTCTTTCTTTTTTTCGTTTTTTAGGAGTAAAAATACAAAAAACTCCCACGAATATTCTTTCGCCTACATTATAAAACCGTCTCTTCGGATTGTCAAGTATCAAAAAGACGAAAAATGCCTTGCAATCGGCGAAATACTATGCTATAATGAAGAAAAAACGGAGGATATATCTATGAAGACCCTCAGAACGTGCCTTTGCGTGCTTCTTGCGCTGACGATGCTGACCGGAACGCTCGCCTGTGACAAAAAGGACAAGAAGAAAGAAGAACCGACCGCGACCGAAACGCCCGACGTCCCCGACGATCCCGTGATCCCCGACGACCCCGAACCGAAACTGAAGCCGCGCGACAAGTCGGCGCAGCTAAAGGTCCTCTTTATCGGCAACAGCTTTACTTACTACAACAATATGAACCAGTCGAACGGCACGTTTTTCCAGATCGCCAACAAAACGGGCTACACGGGCGTCAGCGTTTCGACGATCTATAAGGGCGGCTACTACCTGCACCAGTTCCTCGATCCCAACGACTCCTACGGAAAGCAGGTGCTGACGGCGCTCAACTCCGACACGAAATACGACATCGTGATCATTCAGGAGCAGAGCGCGAATCCGATCGGAAATCCCGCGGACTTCTACACCTGCTGCCGTCAGTTCAAGGAGCTGATCGACAAGAACGGCGGCGAAATGTGGCTCTATTCCACCTGGGGCTACGAGACCGGCCACAAGGATCTGAAAAAATACGGCAAAACGCCCGCCGAAATGGAAATGAAACTGCGCGCCGCCTACACGGCGATCGGCGAAGAGCTGAACGTCCCCGTGATCTTTGCGGGCGCTGCCATGACGAAGGCGTATGAAATGATCACGACGACGAGCGTTTACGACGCGGACAAGAAGCATCCGTCGCCTGCAGGCAGTTATCTGATCGCCTGCACGATCTTCGGCACCGTTTTCGGCGTCGATCCCCTTGAGATCAATTTCGACAGTAAGGTCCCCGCCGCAAACGCAGCCGCGCTGCGTGCGATCGCTTCGGAGATCGTCAACAGCGATATCACGGTCGATCCGAAATACGCGACCAAGTCCGAAGGCGTCGGAACGAAATAATCCGATGTAACAGCAAAACCGCAGATCGCGTGATCTGCGGTTTTGATATGCATTTTTTATTTCTGCTCAAAAACGAGCACGACCCAATCGTTCTCGGTGTCTTCGTCGACGAGGACGAGACCCGCTTTTTCCATCGCTTCGAGAACCTTGTCGCGGCACGTGTTGATGATGCCCGAGCAGACGATCTTGCCGCCTTTTTTGAGGCATTCGGGAACGGTCGGCGCCATTCTGCAGAGAATGTCGGCGACGATGTTCGCCATCGCGAAATCGTACTTGCCCGCGGAGCGGTCAACGTCCTTCAACAGATCCGATACTCCTGCGGAGAACTTCTCCGCAACGCCGTTCACCTCTGCGTTGTCGCGCGCGACGCGCACGGCAACGGGATCGATGTCGTAGCCGTTCGCCTGTCTCGCGCCGAGTTTGATCGCGAAGAGCGACAGAATGCCGCTTCCCGTGCCGACGTCGAGGACGTAATCGTTTGCCTGTATATGCTTTTCGATCATCGCGGCGCAGAGGCGCGTCGTTTCGTGCGTGCCCGTGCCGAACGCCATGCCGGGATCCATTTTGATCGTCACTTCGTCGGATTTCGCGTCGTATTTCTGCCACGCGGGCACGACGACGAGGCGATTGCCGATGTGTACGGGCTTGTAGTAAGCCTTCCACGCGTTCGCCCAGTCCTCTTCGCGAACGCCGACGATCTCGATCTTCGTTCTGTCCGCGATCGAAAGCGCCGCGAAGCGCTCCTTCAGAAAGGCGATATAGTCGTTGTAATTGCGCTCGGGGCTGACGTAAATGCTCACGTGCGCGATATTGCGGTCGGCGTTGAGGATCGTTTCGTCGATCAGTTCGCCGTAAACGGTCATCAGATTTTCCTCGATATCGCTGTAATCTTCGATCTGCAGCCCGTTGTCGAGCATATTCATGACGGCACATACTTCGTCGAGGAGTTCAAGCGGGCACTGTACCCGCAGCTGCGTCCATTCCATCGTCAATTATCCGTTTCCCTTTATTTGTTGAAGATCTTTTTGATAAAACTCTGTTTTTTGCTGAATTTGGCGTCGCCGCACGCTTCACCGAAGTCTTTGAGGATCTTTTTCTGCTGATCGGTCAGATTCTTCGGCGTCTCGACGACGACCGTGAAAATGAGATCGCCGTATTTCGACGCGTTGATCTGCTTGATGCCCTTGCCCTTCAGGGTAAAGGACGTGCCGGTCTGCGTGCCTTCGGGGATCTTGTAGGTCGTCTTGCCGTCGAGAGTCGGCACGGTGATCTCGGCACCGAGCGTGGCGTCCACGATCGAGATCGGGATCTCGCAATAGATGTTCGTACCGTCGCGCTCGAAGATCGGGTGCGGACGAACGGAAACGAATACGTAGAGGTCGCCGGCGCCGCCGCCGTTCCTTCCCTCGCTTCCCTGTGAGCGCAGGACGATGCGCTGACCGTCGTCGATCCCGGCGGGAACCTGCACGTCGTACTTCTTGCGCACGCGCACCATTCCCTTGCCCTTGCAGTTATTGCAGGGCGTTCTGACGATCTTGCCGCTTCCGCGGCAATCGGGACAGGGCTGCGTCGACTGCATCATGCCGAGCATCGTTCTCTGCGTCGTGCGGATCGTACCGGAGCCGTGGCAGGTCGAGCAGGTTTCGGGGGACGTGCCCGCGGCAGCACCCGTTCCGTGACAGTCGGGGCAGTTTTCCACGCGCGCGTAGGAAATCTCCTTCTTGCAGCCGAACGCCGCCTCCTCAAAGCTGACCGTCACCTGCGCGGAAAGATCCTCTCCGCGCACGGGGCCGTTTCTGCGCTGCGAGGTGCTTCCGCCCATTCCGCCGCCGAAAAAGCTGCTGAAAATGTCGCCGAGGTCGGAGAAATCGCCGAATCCGCCGCTGAATCCGCCGCCGCCCATACCGGACGAGGGATCGAACGCCGCAAAGCCGTACTGATCGTATTTCTGACGCTTGTCGGGATCGGAGAGGACTTCGTAAGCCTCGCCGACTTCCTTAAAGCGCACTTCCGCTTCCTTGTCACCGGGATTCACGTCCGGGTGATACTTCTTGGCAAGGCGTCTGTACGCCTTTTTGATATCATCGTCCGAGGCGCCCTTTTCTACGCCGAGTACCTCGTAATAATCTCTTTTATCTGCCATTTTTCATCATTCTTTCGTTTCTCTTTTACCGATTGTACCGGAAGCGGGCGCTTCCGGTACAATTTTTGATGGAATTAGGTCTTATCCTCGTAATCGGTGCTGTAATAATCGCCGCCGTTCGCGCCGTTATTATCGCCGTTGCCGCCCATATCGGGACCCGCGCCGTTCGCACCGCCTTGCTGCTGGTAGAGCTTTTCGGACAGTTTGTAGAATGCCTGCTCGAGCGCGTCGGAATCCGCCTTGATCGCTTCGGTATCGCTGCCCTTGAGGGTCTCTTTCAGCTTTTCGATCGCGTCCTTGACGGGCTGCTTGTCGGCGTCGCCGACCTTGTCGCCGATGTCGGTGAGGGTCTTTTCGCTCTGGAAGACGAGGGAATCGGCCTTGTTTCTGACCTCAACGGTTTCCTTCTGCTTCTTGTCCTCTTCCGCGAACTTTTCGGCTTCCTTGACTGCCTTGTCGATATCTTCCTTCGACATATTGGTAGAGGAAGTGATCGTGATGTGCTGTTCCTTGCCGGTGCCCTTGTCCTTCGCCGTGACGTTCACGATGCCGTTCGCGTCGATATCGAAGGAGACTTCGATCTGCGGAACGCCTCTCGGAGCGGGTGCGATGCCGTCGAGGGAGAAGCGGCCGAGGGTCGTGTTGCCGTTCGCCATCTGGCGCTCGCCCTGCAGAACGTGGATCTCAACGGAGGTCTGACCGTCTGCGGCGGTACTGAACACCTGGCTCTTGTTGGTCGGGATCGTCGTGTTTCTGTCGATGATCTTGGTGAAGACGCCGCCGAGGGTCTCGATACCGAGGGACAAAGGCGTGACGTCGAGCAGAAGGACGTCCTTGACGTCGCCGCAGAGCACGCCTGCCTGCACGGCGGCGCCGATCGCGACGCATTCGTCGGGGTTGATGCCCTTGAAGGGATCCTTACCGGAGAATTTCTTGACTGCTTCCTGCACGGCGGGGATTCTCGTGGAACCGCCGACGAGCAGCACTTTGTCGATCTGGTTGATGGAAAGTCCCGCGTCGGACAGAGCCTGACGGCAGGGGATCATGCACTTTTCGACAAGATCCGCGGTCAGTTCGTCGAATTTTGCGCGGGAAAGGTTTGCGTCGAAGTGCTTGGGACCGGTCGCGTCTGCCGTGATGAAGGGCAGGTTGATGTTCGCGTTCAGCGTGCCGGAAAGCTCGATCTTTGCCTTTTCTGCGGCTTCCTTGAGACGCTGCA
>JAZLHQ010000076.1:0-11772 GCA_045616925.1 Eubacteriales bacterium
GCTCGGATCGGGATTCGTTCTCAGTTCCTCGGCGGGTTTCTCGACGTCCGCGCGGATCATCTGCTCGTACGCCTGATTTTCGCTGATCAGAACAAGATAGGTGGTCAGATCGCTCTCGAGCTTTCTGTTGTACTCAAGATGCGCGTTTTCCTCGGCCTCGCATTCGGCTTTGATGCCCGCAAGCTCGTCTCTGTACGCACTCTGCTCGTTGCGGAGCGCTTCGACTTCGGCTCTCGATTCTTCGAGGATCGCGCACTGATTGTCAAGCTCTGCCATCCGCTTTCTGTCGTAGGAAAGAACGTCGCTCGCGCGCTCGATGCTCGTCAGCATATCGATAAAGCTCTTTGAGCTGAAAAAGATCTCGAGAATGCTCGGATTTCCCTCTTCGTGGGACTGGCGCAGACGCTCGGAGAAAAATTCGTAATCGCTGTCGAATTTGGCCTTCAGCACGTTGATCTCCGACTGGATCTGCGCGATCCACTGATCGTAGGACGCGATGATCTGCCCGACGCTTTCGATCTTTTCGTCGTAATCGGTGAGCAGGAGGTCGTAATATTCGATAACGGTCGACTGGAGCGTCGTCGCGTTGAGTCCGTTTTCAATGTTTTTCCTGTAATCCTCGATCTGCGCGTTCAGCTCGTCGAGGCGGTCGCGCTGACGGTTGATCTCCTCCATCAGTTCGGTGACGGATTTCGAGGATTTTGCGTCCGAAGACGCCGAAAGAACGGCTTTATCGGACGTTTCCGTTTTCGCGAACGACGAGAGCGCAAGACACGAAAATACGGGCAGCAGGATCGCCGTGAGGGCGCAGATCGAGATCGCCGCGGCGAGGTAAGTAAAGCGTTGCGCGTGTTTTTTGGTCATATCAGCCCTCCCTGACGTAGATCCAGACGGAGATGAGGCTTCCCGCGACGCCGGCAAGGATACCGGTCAGGGCGAAGATCAGAAGCAGCGGTCCGACGAAATGGGAGAACGGCAGGACGGTGATCATCAGATAGTTCTTCGTGATCGAGGCGGCGATGCGCGCGTAAACGATCCACTGTACGAAGAAGGCGAGGATCACGGACGCCGCGCCCATAATGACGCCCTCGAACACGAACGGCATCGTGACGTACGTGCCGGACGCGCCGACGTAGCGCATAACGGAAATTTCCTTGCGGCGCATCGAGACCGTCAATCTCACCGTGTTGACGATGATGAAAATACTGACGACGAACAGAACGATCATAAAGATCAGAAGAACACCGTTGACGTTTTTCTGAAGTTCATTGAGCGAATTCGTCACGTCCGCGTGCGACACGACCTTGTCGATCGGCGAGAAATTCGTCTCGACACCCGCGTCCGACGTGCGTTTCAGGGTAAAATCGTAAAGCTTATATTCGAGCGTCGAAAGATCCGCGTTCTCTTCGTATCCGAGGATGAAGGAAGTGCGGTAGGGGTTGTCCCCTTCCTCGAGACTCGCGAACAGATCGGGATAATCGCTGAATTTTTCTTTTTCGGAGGCGAGCGCCTGCTCTTTCGAGATCGTTTCTTTCAGAACGATCCCCTCGTTCTGCATCGAAGAGATGAAGGTACTGACGGCGGCGGTCTCCTCGTCGGTGCAGCCCGCGTCGATATAGACGGCGATCTCGTTCTGCATCGCCATTTCCTGCAGATTATGCGAAACGTTCGCCTTGAGGGCATAGAACGTGCCGAGTACGAGCAGGCAGCTCGTCAGAACGAGGACGGAAGCGACGCTCATCACGCTGTTTCTGACGATGCTGATGATGCTCTGCTTCGCGGAATACGTAATTCCCGTGCTTTTCATTCCGTTTCCTCCCCCGTTTCTTCGATACCGCCGACCACGTCGGGCCCCGCTTCGGACGCCTGCGTATCGGATACGATCGTGCCGTGGTCAAGGCTGACCACGCGCTGGCGGAAATAGCGCACGAGTCCGATCTCGTGCGTGACGACGATGACCGTCTTTTTAAGCGCCTGCTGGATGTAGATGAGCTGGTTCATCATGACCATACTCATTCTCGGATCGATATTGCCCGTCGGCTCGTCCGCGATGATGTATTTCGGATTGTTCGCGAGCGCGCGCGCGAGCGCGACGCGCTGCTGCTCTCCTCCCGACAGGTTCGACGGGAAGCGGTTCGCGTATTCCTCGGGCAGATGCAAAAGCTGCATCAGCTTTGAAACGCGGTCGGGGATCTGCTTCTTCGGCGTTCCCACCACGCGCATCGGAAAAGCGATGTTTTCGAATACGGTCTTGTCTTCGAAAAGATTGAAATCCTGAAAAACGAATCCGATGCTGCGTCTGTACTGCGACAGCTTGCGCGTCGGGATGTCCTTCAGCTCCTGCCCGTCCGCGACGAGCGAGCCGGAGGTCACTTTTTCTTCTCTCAGAAGGAGCTTCATCAGCGTGGATTTGCCCGCGCCGGAGTGCCCGACGATGAAGAGGAATTCGCCGTCAGCGATCGTCAGGTTGATATTTTTCAGCGAAACGGTCCCATCCGGATATACCATTCCGGCGTTTTTGAATTCGATCATAACAAACCTTCCCGTGAAGACGGCAAACGCCGTCTTTCAATAATAATCAAAAGTATGTACGCGTCCGAAAGACCCGTACATACCGTGATTTTCCGGCAGAGCCGGATCAGAATTTATTGTTCTTGGAGTTCAGATACTTCTTGACCATGAGGGCGACCTTGAAGGTGATCGCGTGCTCGAATTCGCGCAGATCGAGTCCCGTCAGCTTGCGGATCTTCTCGAGGCGGTAAACGAGCGTGTTTCTGTGAACGAAGAGCTTGCGGGAGGTCTCGGAGACGTTCAGATTGTTCTCGAAGAACGCCTGAATGGTCTGCAGCGTTTCCTTATCGAGCGATTCGAGCGGGCCCTTCTTGAAGACTTCCTGCAAAAACATTTCGCAGAGGCTCGTCGGGAGCTGATAGATCAGTCTGCCGATGCCGAGATTGTCGTAGAAGATGATGTCCTTTTCGGTGTCGAATACCTTGCCGACCTCGATGGCGATCTGCGCCTCCTTATAGGAGCGGGACAGATCCTTGATGTTGTCGACGACGGAGCCGATACCGATCGAGACCTTCGTATAGAATTCGGAAGAAATGGTGTCGGAGATCTGGCGGGCGGTCTTTTCGAGCTCGCGCACGTCGTAGTTCGGCTTGACCTCCTGCACGAGCACGGCGTCGTGTTCGCCGATGCTGATGACGTAGTCCTTATTCTTGCTCGGGAACAGATTCTGCATGATGTCGTAGGGGATCGCGTCGTTCTTTCCGAGGAATTTGATCAGGTAAACGACGCGCGAAACGTCGCCCGTGAAGTGCAGTTCCTTCGATTTGACGTAAATATCGCCCGGCAGGATGTTGTCGAGGATGATGTTCTTGATGAAGGAGCTCTTGTCGTGCTTCTCGTCGTAAAGGCTCTTGATGTTGGAAAGCGATACGGACAGGATCATCGAAAGATTCTCCGCCTGCTTGTCCTCACCCTCTACGAAAACGACGTATTCGGTCTTGTTCGGCGTGCCGAGCGCTCGGTAAGTATAGCCGCCGAGCGTCATGAGATCGGAGGTGTAGGACATCTCCTCACGCACGTTCTGACGCACTTCGCCGATCTTAACGAGTTCGCTGCACGAAATGACGACTCCGTTCTCGTCGATCACGCCGATCACGCGATCCACGGCGTCCTTCATCTGATAAATGATCCCCTGGAACAATCTGTTTGACATAGATTCTGTTTCTCCGTTCTTCCTTGTTAATCGGGTTTTGTGATATTTGCCTATATTTTACACTATTTTTTGTGAAATTTCAATAGGGTTTTCAATATTTTTTCTAAAAATTTTATGTTTTTTTCGTCTTTTTTACGCAGATTTGTCTATTATTTACAAAGCAGGAAGCTCAAAACGCGCGCTGAGGGCGCATAGGACGTATCCGGAAGCGGTCTCGGTTCTGAGGATCCTTTTGCCGAGCCCCGTCATAAGCATTCCCTTCTCTTCCGCCTTTTGAGCTTCCGACGGATCGAATCCTCCCTCGGGACCTATGAAAATCGAAGCGCTTCCGACGTTGTTTTTTCCGTCGAAGATCGCGGAAAGCGCTCTCGTTCCGCCCGCTTCGTAGCAGAAAAGCGGCAGATCCGCTTGGGCGGCGCTTTCTACCGCCTCGTCGAACCGCATCGGCGGCAGGATCTGCGGCAGGATCCCTCTGCCCGACTGGCACGCCGCCTGATCGGCGATCTTCTGCCAGCGTACGATCTTTTTCGCGAAATCCTTTTCGTCGGGGCGCGAAACGCAGTTGCGCGACAAAACGGGCACGATCGCGAAGACGCCGAGTTCGACCGCCTTCTGCACGATGTATTCCATTTTATCGCCCTTCGGAACGCACTGATAAAGCGCTGCGCGGTATGGCGGCTCCGCCTCGCTTTCGCTGATCGAGAGGATCTTCGCCGTGACCGTATCGGGCGTGAAGGAAACGAGTTCGCATTCGTATTCGTTCCGTTCGCCGTCCGAAAGCGTTACGCGTTCTCCCGTGCGCATACGCAGGGATCTTGCGATATGATTTGCGTTTTCGCCGTCTATCGTGACGTATTCGCCTTCGAAGCGATCTTTAGGTATAAAGAATTTGGGCATCGCGCAGCCTCCGTTTTCGAAAAAATCTCACATTATATACATTATACGATCTTGTGCCCGATTTGTCAAGAATTTTGTGAAGAACGAGTCAAGCGCTTTGTTCGCTCAAACCCGTAGGGGCGATCAATGATCGCCCGTTTGGAAAAATCGCACCGTTTGGCGGGTCGTCGTTCGCGCCGCGCGTCAGCGCTGCGCTTGGCGCCGGTCCCTACGGAGAGCGGGATGGCCCCCGCCGGTAACGAATCGTCGTTCGCATCTTGCCTTCCCCAGCGGGGAAGGTGTCGTGCAAAGCACGACGGATGAGGAGATCGGTAACGGTGACACCTCATCAGACGCACTTCGTGCGCCAGCTTCCCCTGGGGGGAAGCCGAGGCGTACGCGTTTCGCCGTTTGTCAAGCGAAAAACCTCCCTTGCGGGAGGTTTTCGCGTCTTATTTCATCATTTTGAGCATATTGCCGATATAAATGCAGTAGCCCTTCGAGGGCTCTTTCACGAGGACGTGCGTGAGTGCCCCGACGAGCTTGCCGTCCTGCAGAACGGGGCTCCCGCTCATGCCCTGAACGATCCCGCCCGTCTCTGTGAGAAGAACGGGATCCGTCACCTCAATGATGAAATTCTTGCAGGGGCGGGCGTCGCCGAAGACTTCGGTGACCGTCACTTCATATTCCGCTTTTCCTTTCGGCGTCGTGCAGACGATCGCCGCCTTTCCCGTGTGAAGCTCCGAAAAATCCGCCGTTCCGACGGGCGCTATTCCATCGGGGATCTCTTTCAGCGTTCCGAAAACGCCCGATTTCGTGTTCTTTTCGACGGTGCCGAGCACCTCGCGTCCGAGCCAGCCCTTGAGCTCACCCGGAGCGCCGGACTTCGACTTCCGCACGCCGTCGAGGCATATATCTTTGATCTCGCCGCTGCCGAAAGGCACGAGGAGACCCGTTTCCGGCTCGAAAACGCCGTGCCCGAGCGCGGCGAAGCGGCGGCTTTCGGGATCCGTGAACGTCACGGTACCGATGCCCGCCGCGCTGTCGCGCACGAAAACGCCGATGCGATAGACGCCGCTTTCGCTCTTTTCGGGCGTGACCGTCACATCAAGCGTCTTTTCTTCGCGCAAAACGGTCAGTTCGATCGGCTTTTCGCCGTTTTCTTCCACGAATCTGACGAAATCAGCGGCAGATCCGACGTCCGCGCCGTTCGCCTTGACGATGAGATCTCCCGGGAAGATCCCCGCTTTTTCGGCGGGCCTTGCGTATAGAACCTTCGAGATCCCGATCACGAGGACGCCCGGCGTTTCGATCTCGACGCCGATGCACTCGCCGCCGGGGATCAGCGTCTCTTTTGCGTTCACGGAAAACGCCGTGAGCGCGAAAAGGATCCCAATGATCAGGAGCATCCCCAGCGCGCGTACGGTCTGCTTCCCCGGTTTTGTTTTTATCTTCATCCTTTGCCATTCCTTTCCCGTATTTTGTGCCGCACGCGGCGGCACACATACAGTTTGAACGGCTTTTTCATTCTTATGCCTTGAAATTTATGCCCGTTTTCAGGATTTTTTCATAATAAAGACGGTATCGCGCTTTTCGTTCTCCGGATTGTCCTCTTTGAGTTCCTTGAGCGTTACGAGGAATTTCTTCGCGACGTCGAAATCCGTTTCGCTTTTCGGGCGGCGGTAGAGGATCGCCGTCGGCTGCGAAAGCTTTTCGGGAGAACCGCAGTGAACGCTTTCGACGAAGGTCGTCTCCTTCTCCGAATAGCGCATCGCCTGCCCCGAAACGGTGTAGATGAGCGCGTAGCCGTCGTTTTCCCTGCGCATCGAGCGCTCGGAGACGTTGAAGCGCAGGTACTGCGCTTTGCCGATCTCGCAGGAGGATCCCGCGTCGGGGTCAAACGCGTCCGTCAGACGAACGACTTCGAACGCGCCGTCCGGACGTCTCACGAGCACGGTGATCTCCGACCGGACGTTCTTTCCGTCCGCAGGCGCGGATACTTCCGCGAAGAACGCGACCGGCTCGCCCTCGCACGAAAACGGGACGCGCCTGTTCTGCGAGAAGGAAACGGGGCGCTCCATAGAATTGCAGCGCACCGTCCGCGATACGGTCTCTGAGGGCATTCCCGGCACGAACAGATCCGAAATGCGCGTATTTTCGGCGTTGATCTGACAAACGACGGTCACGCCGCAGGTGAAATCCGCCTCGATCACGCGACAGTCGCCCGTTTCGTCCTCGGACGGCGTCAGCGCGCATTTGCCGATATGAAGATCGGCGAAAAGCGCGGCGTTCGGATCGAGCCCCTCCGCGTCGACGGACACGGTCATGGGGATCTTCTTTTCGACGCGGTTGGGTCTTCCCTTCGCTTCATAGAGGATCTCGATCTCCGCGTTCGCGCGCACGCTGATTTTGCCGTTCCCGTAAGTCACGTCCTCGACGGTCGGAGAAACGGACGAATAGACGATCTCGTCGACGGGCGGGAGGTCGCTCCCCACCGTCAGATCCTCGCTGAAGGCGACGCCGCTTTCAGAGAACGAGCAAATCTCCATCGTTTCGACCGTTTCCTTTCTGACCTCCGCGTGCGAGAGGACGTAAGGGTCGGAAAGCGTCATGGGCAGTTCGTCCCAGAACGAAAGTCCCGGATCGACGGAGAGTCTTACTGCCAGTTTGCGCGGGTTCAGCACCTTGACGGACAGATTTCCGAGCGTCGGGCGGCTGACTTTTCTGGGGGTGCCGCGGCTTTCGGGCATCGGGACGCCGAACGAAACGGGCAGGTCGAAGACCACGCGGTGCAGAAGGTTTTCGTCGTCCGAAAACAGTACCTGCACGAAGGCAGTTCCCTCGAAGGGCAGTTTTCCGCCCTCGGGATACGCCTCCTGCAGCTCTAAATCCGCGCTTCTGACGAGCAGCGTGCGCAGATCGGGGTAGGAATCCGGGAGGATGAAATCCTTGCTGAACTCGTAATACGGCGCGCCCGTTCCCGCCAAAGACGCGAACACGCTGTCTTCGGTTTTGTATGTGTTTTCCATTTTTTCTCCTTTGCAATTATGCGTAAATAATATCGGATCGTTTCCCTTCGCAGGATTGTATGCGCAGGCGCTTTGGATTATGACAATTCGCACGGCGCAAAACCGCCGTCACGCGCCGCCGCGGCGGCGCAGTTCCTCGGCGATCGTGTCGAGCGCCGCTTTCTCGATCCTGCTGACGTAAGAGCGTGAGATGCCGAGACGCTCGGCGATCGCGCGCTGCGTCTCGGGCTCCCTGCCGTCGAGCCCGTAGCGCCGCACGATTATCTCACGCTGACGACGAGGCAGCTCGTTTCTGATGATCTCGAACGCCTTTTGACTGCTCATGCGGACGAAAAGATCCTCGGCGATCGTATCCTCGCTACTGATGACGTCCATATAGGTCAAGGGATTTCCCTCCTTGTCGATCTCGATCGTGTCGTCAAGAGAGATGTCGTTCTGCGTCTTTTTTCCGGCTCTGAAGTGCATAAGGATCTCGTTCTGCAGGCATTTGCCCGCGTAGGTCGCGAAACGCGTGCCGTTGTCGGAATCGAAGGAGTCGATCGCCTTGATGAGTCCGATCGTGCCGATCGAAATGAGATCCTCCTGATTCTGCCCCGAGCCGTAATATTTTCTCACGATGTGCGAAACGAGCCGCAGATTATGCAGGATCAGTTTTTCGCGCGCTTTTTCGCAAACGGCCGGATCTTGCGATCTCATTTTTTGGAAGCACTCGTTTTCTTCCTCCTTCGAAAGCGGCGGCGGAAAACTCCCCGCGTCGTCCACCTTGAGAAACATACAGATGATCCCGAAAAAGGATCCGAATAAAGCCATAACGGCACCTGCCCTTCCGAACGGTTCTGCGTTCACAACAGTATAGTACGGAAGCTTATCCGTTTTTCCCCCGATTTTCGGTATTTTTGCAGCATTTTATTGACAAAGCGGCGCGCGTATGCTAAAATAGAATAAAATAAGAAAAATGTCGGGTCGGGAGGCAAAAATGCGCGTCTCAGTCATTGATATCGGCTCCAATACAGTCAAAATGTCCGTTTTCGAACGCGAAGCCGGAGAGAACAGACACAAAGAGATCTTCAGAAGCAGCATCCCCGTCGGTCTTTATTCCTATATTTCCGCGGGAGAACTCTCCAAAGAAGGGATCGATTCGCTCGTTTCGGTCGTTCTGCAGCTCAAAGAAAAAGCGAAGGAATACGCGTCCGACGGGATCCGCGCGTTCGCGACCGCCGCCGTGCGGATGAGCCGCAACCGCGACCTGATCGTTTCGGAAATCCTTTCGCGCACGGGGATCGCGATCGACGTGCTGAACGGTCTTGAGGAGGCCTCCTATACCTATCTCGGCGCCGTGCTTTCGATGCCGAAGATGCCCGAAAAAGGCATTTCGGTCGACCTCGGCGGCGCGTCGACGGAGATCACGCGCTTCGGCGGCGGCAAATGCCTCGAAAGCGTCTCCGTCAAAATGGGCGCGCTCTCCGTTTTTACGCAGGAAGTGAACAACCTCCTGCCGAGCAAGGCGGAATGGGTACGACTCAACAAATACGTCTCGGAAATGCTTTTGCAGCACGAATTCATCGGTCAGGGCGGCGAAGTGCTTCTGATCGGCGGCAGCGCGCGCGTCTGCGCGAAGCTCTTCTCGAAATCGGAGAACGTGACGCTTCCCTGCCGCATTTCCGTCAAGGATATGCAGGAATTCGTTTCGAAGATCCTCGACGGCGACAAGCGCGCACAGCTCGACCTTCTGCGCGCCTCCCCCGAGCGCGTGCATCTGATGATGCCCGCGATGTGCATCTTCCTGCGCATCGCCAAAAAGGCGGGCGCGCAGTATCTGATCGCGACGAACGCGAGCGCGAGAGAGGGATACGCGAGCAGGTTGTTCGGGGAGAAACAGTAAGAAATGATCAAAGAAGAATCGCGATTCTCCGAGAGTCTGCTTTTTGAAGGAATGGTGTCGTTCCGCGCGGTCGTCGCCGCCATGGAAAACCCTTCCTACCAAAGACGGATCACGGAGGTGTTCTACGACGCGTCGCGCGAAAAGAATCTCAGAGGGCATCTTTCCTATATCCGCGCGATGTCAAAGCTCCACGGCTTCCCGGTGACTGCCGTCCCGCCCGACATAATCGCCGAAATGAGCGTCGGCGCGTCGCACGGCGGGATCCTGTTCCGCGCAACGGAACGCAGTCTGCCCCTTTTCGACGAAAAAGAGATCGGAGAAAACGAGTTCATCGTCTTTCTCGACGGGATCGAGGATCCCTACAATTTCGGTTACGCGCTCCGCTCGCTATACGCTTCGGGCGTCGACAGGATCCTGCTTCCCAAGCGCAACTGGCTCTCGGCGGCGGGCGTCGTCTGCCGCGCGTCCGCAGGCGCGTCGGAGCTCTTTCCCGTATCGGTCTGCGAGCCGGAAAGCGCCGCCCAAGTCCTCAAATACAAGGGCTACAAGCTCGTCTGCGCGGAGCTTGAAAACTCCGTTTCCTGCGTAAAAGCCGATCTCAGACGTCCTTTATGCCTCGTCGTCGGCGGAGAAAAGCGCGGGAGCAGTTCCTCTCTCAAAAAACTCTGCGACGCGTTCGTTCGGATCGATTACGGCAGGGATTTCCCCGCCGCCCTGTCCGCCGCGAGCGCTGCGGCGATCCTTTCGTTCGAGGTTCTGCGGCAAAACGCTCCCGAGCAAAACGCTCCGGAGCAAAATGCTCCTGAGCAAAACGGCGAAAACCGTTAAAATCAGTAAAATAATCGCATAATAGCAAAAATGACATACAATGTAACAAAAACCGCAAAGGAGTTACGTCGTATGTCATTTTTGATTGACGCATCATTTCCCGAAACGCACCGTGCCGAAGGATTTTTCTGCGCTTCCAACACGGGATCGGGCTTCAAGAACTATTTTCCGGACGTTTTTTCGGGTCTTTCCCGCCTTTATATCATCAAGGGCGGCCCCGGAACGGGCAAATCGACCCTTATGAAAAAGATCGCCGCAGAGGCCGAAAACCGCTCTTACGAAACGGAGCTTTTCTTCTGCTCGTCGGACACCGATTCGCTCGACGGCGTGATCGTTTATGCCCCCGGCGGCGCGTTCGGCGTCGTCGACGGCACCTCTCCGCACGTCTGGGAGCCGAAATGTCCCGGCGCCTGCCAGCAGAGCCTCGATCTCTCGCGCTTCTGGAACGAAAAGTACCTTGAGAGCAAATCTTTGGCGATCAGAGCGCTGAACGCGGAGATCTGCGCGCGCTACAGAAGAGTCTATCTCGATCTCGCGGCGGTCTTCCGTGCGCGCACTCTTATGCGCGAATACGTCCGGCCGTGGGTTTTATTCGACAAAATGGACGCGTGGATCGGAAGATTCGTATCGCGCGTGCGCGCCAAAGGCGAGGAAAGACTGCGCATCAGGCGCGCGTTCGGCGTGCACGGAGGCGTATGCCTTGACGAATTCGCAAACGCCGGCAAGAAGATCCTCGTTTGTGCCCGTCATCCGGCGCTCACGGGGCTTCTCCTTGAACGTCTGCAGGACGCTCTCATCGGCGAGGGCTGTGCGTTCGACGTTTCCTACGCGCCCGTCACCTCGGAAACGGACGGCATCCGTCTTCGCGATCCGGACGTTGCGCTGATCCCGTATTCCGGCGAGGATACGAGCGGCGTTTCCGACGGCGGAAACGTAAAGATCCTGAACGCGGAGCGTTTTCTCGACCCCCGTATCAAAAACGAAAAGCAGCGTCTCAAAACGCTGCTTTCGGCGTGCGCGGATCTGACGAACGTCGCCGCGCACGAGTTATCGGAGATCGGAAAACTGCACGATCTGCTCGAAGAATATTATATCGGAGCGATGGATCACGAAAAACTCGATCTTTTCACGAAAAAGCTTCTGATCCGTCTTTTCTGCAGGCAGGATCCGTAAAATCAGCGGATCGGAGAGCAGAGGTGGGCGTCGAAGCCCGCGGCGATCAGCCGGTCGAATGCGCTCTGCGCGTCGTCGATACTGACGAAGATCCCGAAGACGGAGGGGCCGCTCCCGCTCATCAGAGCGCCGACGGCACCGCAGTTCTTCATCACGTTTTCGGCAAAATACGTCTCTTTCGTGCCGGTCACCGGCTCGAAGGCGTTATAAAGCAGTTCTCCGATCTCCGTAAGATCTTCTCTCTCAAGGGCGCTGACCAG
>JAZLHQ010000077.1:0-3893 GCA_045616925.1 Eubacteriales bacterium
CGGAACGTATCTTATGTACTCCTGACCGTTGTAAACGTAAGTCACGCGCAGGTACTGCGAGCCGCTCATCGCCTTCGTAGGCGTGAACTCGACGTTCATCGTGCCCGTGTACGTGTAGGTCACCGATTCGGAGGTCGTTACTTTCGAAACGTAGTTCGGGAGCGAAAGCTCGACCGCGGAATAGGTCTGCACCTCGCCGTTAACGACCGCGGGAAGATCCGGGATCAGGATCTGCCAATCGGCGGATTCCGTGATCGCGTATTCGATCGGATCGCTTCCGACGCCGGTGTAATAGTCGCCGTGCTGATTCACAAGTTTGAATTTGACGGAGCTGTAAGCGGGTGTTCCCTTCCAAACCTTGCGCACGAAGACCTCTGTCGTCGCATCGCTGCCGAAGACTTTGATCGAAACGTAGCCGCTGCGGCGCTTGCGGTTGACTTTTTCAAGCGTTTTGTCGTCGTGGAAGTTGCCGTTGTTTTCGACGGGGTCGGGTCTGAAGGTCAGACGCAATTCCGCCGAATAATCGCCTTCCACAAGGAAGCGGTAGACGTCGCTCAGGGACGGGATCGCGGCGTCCGCTTTGCCGTCGGTGTAGTGCACCGAGCCGATAACGCATTCCGTGCCGTCGGGCTCGACCCATACGATGTCGAGCGTGCCGTTGATCTGTTCGTAGCCCTTGTTGAGACGGTCGAAAACGTCTGCGGGAATGACGCCGTTGTCAAGACTTTCGAGGTCGACCTCCGTTCCCGCGCTCACGATCACGGAGCCGCCGTTGACCGTCGTGAATTCGATCGGGACGTTGACTTCGGGTCTGTCGTAGCAGTAAACGGTGTAATCGTCAACGACAGTCGACTGAATATGCGTATCGGGATCCGTTACGGTTCTCGTGTGCGTGTAGCCCGAGTACGCGAGGTCGTCGTTGGTATAAACGTTGTTGCTGCCGATGTAATCTTCTCTCGCGACGATACCGAAGTTGAGTTCGGCCTTCGTCGTGTTGTAGAGAACGTCGTAAACGAAGTTGACGTCCGTTCTCTTGTCGTTGTATTCGGTGATCGTCAGGACGTTGTGAGAGGTGTAATCTCTGTCCTCGTGACGGATCGTCGGCTCGCCGACCGTCTGACCCTCTTCGAGATCGTCCCACGGGGCTCTTCCTTCGGGATATTCCGTAATGTCGACGGAGATCGACTGCGGCTGCTCGAACGTAAGAACCAGTTTGCTCTTTTCGCCGTTTGCAAGATCGTAAGCGGGTACTTCGGTGAGGGTCGCGGAGCCCGTCAGATCGAGTCTGCCGGTCTCGGCGCCGCTTTCGTCGTAAGCGATCTGCGTGACGGTGTAACCGCCGTTTGTGAATCTGATCTCGACGCCGTACATTTTCGTGCCGTCTTTTCTGAGGATCGAGGCGATGACCGGCTTGTCGTAGTCCACTTTGAACTCCGGCTTGACGGTGTCGTGGATGTAAACGTCCTCGACCGTCTTGTCGAGAGCCTTCACCTCGATGCCGCCGACGCGGAATTCTCTGTCGGCGATCTCTCTCAGAGATTCGAAGAAGTCTTCTCTGCTCGTTGCGACGTATTTCTTCGTAAACGCGTCGCCGACGCCGTCCTTGAAGGGCGTCGTACCGTTGTTGACGGGAATATCGAGCCAGGACATAACGCCGGCGTTGTTCCGAGGCTCGCCCTCGTCGGTACGGATACCGTAGACCGAGTTGAAACCCGCCGTCTGGAACGAACTCCAAGTCACGGGGCATCCGTAGCCGTCACCATCGCTCGAGTTTTCGGTCGCGCCGCCGACGACTACGCCGACCTTGCGAATATCGTTATAAGCAATATCGTTCTTGTAGAAGTCCTTCCAGCCGGTAAGATTACTCACAAGATTTTCGACCGCGTTTTCGATCGCCGTCGTCGTGTAATGGACGTGCTCGCAGTTTCCGAAAATATCCCAGTTATAGAGCGCTCTACGCAGAACGTCCATATCGTTCGTGACGTACAGGTCTTCTCCGAGTTTATCCTCACCTTTGAACATGCTGTCGGATTCGGTATGACGGACCTCGGTAACGCCTATGACGAGGTTGTTTCCGGGATACGCCTCCTCGATATAATCGAGATAGTCGAGGATCGCCCATTTGATGTCGTAAAGGGTCGCCATCGCGTCGATCCTGCCGAGGCTGCCGACGGACGTGCCGTCAGACTTACCGTCTATCTTTACCGCGTTGGCGTGATTCATATCAAACATCTGCCACGAGGTCTGGATCTGGAAGATCAGCGCCAGCGGCGCACGTGCCTTGGCCTGACCGTCCGCGACGATGTCGATCGTATATTTGCGCTCGGCGTTGGCGTCACCCGCCGCGTCCGCCGTCGCGTACTTGTACATATTACTGATGAAGTTGGTGTAATCGACTCCGTTTTCAACGAAGCTCCAGTTGAGGTCGTTGACAACCGGCTGGATACCGCCGTGGAACGAGTCGTTCGCCGATTTCGGCCAGCTGAGCGTTCCGTCGCCGTACGTATCTGCCGTCGGATACCCGTACCCTATGTTGTCCATAAGCGTCGAGTCGGGATCGAACAGATCGTACAGATAGCGGTTCCAGACGTTCCGGACCTCCTTGATCGCGTCTGCATCCAACGAGCCGTTGTCCTTTGCTCTGACATAGGTCTTGCAGAGCAGGTAGCGGTAGCTTGCCGCGTCGTAGAACGGGACGTCGGGGTTGAGCGCGCTCTGCGTAAAATAGAAGGCTTTGTTGAAGAGTTCGCCGTCGAGGCGGAGGTCGTGCGTCGAACTGCCGTTTCCGGGGTAGGTCTGCAGCCCGAGTCCCGTGTTGATGAGACCGATCGCTTCTCTGAAATCGTAATCCTTCGGGTTGACGAATTCCGTCTTGGAATTCGCGACGAAATTATCGTCCTCGTCCGTGATGCGGCAGCGCAGGTACGCGCCGTACGTCGGAAGGACCGTCGAAACGTCGGAAATCGTATTTCCGCTTTTGCCCGGGATTTCCTGCCATACACCCGTACTCTCGTTAAGATAGAACCACTGATAGTTAAAGCTGTCGTTCGAATCCACCGTGACGCTTGCCGAGATCGTTTCTCCGGAGTAATTCTGCTCCGTGACGGTGAGGTCGACTCTCGGAATATCGTAGAAGACGTCGAACGCCTCAAAATATTCTTCCTTCGTCGTCGGCTGCTCTGTATGTCCGAGCTCGTTGACGTAGTCGTTTGCGAGCCAGTCGCGGAAATTCGGCTTGATCTCTTCGAGCAGGTCGATCAGATTATAGGGAACCGTGCTGCCGCCGTTGTTGTCGTCTCCCCATTTGACGCGGAAGTACGTCGAAAGATCCGCGTTCGCTATAAGCGAAGCGATCTGACTTGCGCTGAACAATTCCACGTGTTTGCCGTCCTCAAAGTTTTTATCCGTCTGAAAATTCAGTTCCGGATTGGTTTTTGTCCAGCTCGTGTTGTTCGCGTCCTTGTACTGGAGAGAATACGTGGTCTTCTTCTTCGCGTCGAGCGATATCGATGCGCTTTCGATCGTTCTGTTTTCCTCGTCCCACGTGATCGCTCCCCAGTCGATGTGCGGAAGCGAGGGATCACTCGTATCGAGCGTGACCGCAGGAAGGATCAGCGCATACGTAGTTATGAACACCGTGACACACATCAGAACGGCAAGCACGCGCTGCCAAAGCTGACGTCTGCGGCGTTTTTTATCTAATTGTTCAAGATACTTATCTTCCACAATTGCACCAAACCATTTCCTATTTGCTTATTGCAAAATTATGATTGTTTCCTTTAATTTATTATGAGCCGTCCGGTCATTCGACCGTACCGAAATGCTTGAGCGGCCACACGTTGAAGACGATGCGCCCGACGATCTCGTCGTACGTCACGAAGCCGATGGAGCTC
>JAZLHQ010000078.1:0-2426 GCA_045616925.1 Eubacteriales bacterium
GTGCGAGCCGAGTTCCTTCACTTCCGTCACGCGGCATTCGATCGAGATCGGCGCGTTTCCGATCGAGGGCGCGGATACTTTTTCCGAAGGCACCGCTTTCAGATCGCAAAGAGCGAATTTGTCGACGTCCTTACCCGAGCGAACGCCGCAGAAATCGGCGGCGCGCAGAAGATCCGCGTTCACGAGATTGATGACGAATTCCCCGCTCTCTTTGATGAGATCGTAGGAAAACCGCGATTTTCTGACGGATATATAGGTCATCGGCGGCTGGGAATTGACGATCCCCGTCCAGGCGATCGTCAGAGCGTTCGGCTTTTCGAGGCTGCCGCAGCTCACGAGTACTGCGGGTACGGGCGCTAAAAGCGTGCCCGGTTTGCAGGTGATTTTTTCCATATCGAATCCTCCGGTTTAATCATGCTATTATCATAGCATACTCGGTCGGTTTTGGCACGGTTTAATTGTGTATAAATTGTAAATCTTTTTTATTCACAAAAAATCGTTGCGTAAGGCGAAAAAATATGCTATAATGTAGACAATCACGGAGAGCGGCGTACTTTTCGTTCGAAAAGACGTTCGACCGTTCATAAGAAAGGTTGGTACATCCCATGGCTATCAAAATGAGAGTCGTTTACTACTCCAAGAACATGAAGGCGCTCGCCGAAGCGCTCAGCGACGGCGCTGACGTCAAGGCAGATACCGTTCCCCCCGCATACAACATCGAAAAGATGAAGCTGCTCGTCGTCTGCACGAAGAGCTTCAAGACCCTGCCCGACGATCTCGGCAGATTCCTCGGCGGTCTCGATAAGACCCGCGCCGCGAACGTCGCGTTCATCATCGACGGTCAGACCGGCACCTCCGGCCCCGTCGTCGACCGCACGAGAAACGCCGGCACGAACGTCATCGCGAACACGCTGTTCGTGAAGTCGAACCTCTTCGGAAAGATCTCCGACGCGGACGTCGAAAAGGCAAAAGCTTGGAAGGAAGAGCTGATCGCTTCCCTTTCGTAATACTCTGAATCATCCGGATAAGGGGTGCCGTACCGGCACCCCTTACCGCTATCGTCGCTTATGAAAAAATCGTTCAACAATCGCATCAAACCGACGGGGGTCCTCGCGTTCCTCTCCGTTTTCTGCCTCCTTGCAGCCGTTCTGACGGCGACGCTCCCCGCTTTCGCAGAGGCAGAGCCGGCAGAGACCGGCGTGCCCTCGACGGGCTCCGATCCCGCAGCGTCCGATTTGCCCCTGACGACGCCCGGAATCGTATCCACCCTCGTTCCGTCCGGGACCGAGCCGCTTTTGACGACGGACGCTCCTCTGACGGACGTCCCCGCAACGGACGTCCCCGCAACGGACGTTCCCGTGACGGGCGGCGAATGGGATACGGGAGACGAGTGGGACACGTGGGACGACTCCGAGGACGAATCGGACGCGCCCGTCCCCGTGACCGTTCCGACGACGACCACGCGCCGTCCGTGGACGACGACCGCCGTCGTCAGCACGAACGCGCTCTCGAGCGCGGAGTTGATCCTCTCGACCGATCCCGCGACGGGGATCACCTCCCCGAACGCGCCCGAAACGGATCCCGCAAGTCCCGTGACGAGCCCCGCGACCGAGGCGGTCACTACGGAAAGCAGCGGGGGATCCGCCCGCGTGACCGCGAATCTCGCTGCGAAGGTCATCGCGATCGTCAGCGCCGTTTTTCTCGTTCTTCTGATCGGCGGCGCGCTCGCATTCTTCTTTACCGGCAAAAACGGCTGAGTTTTGCCGGTTTCTTTTTTGCGGTTGTCAAAAAAATACGCCGCAGTTGCTTGTTTTTTCGGTCGGTTATGGTACAATGACCGTAGAATGACCGACATCCGTAAAATCGGATCGACGAAAACACGGTCGTATTCAATCGGGACGAGGACGCGTAAAACGTTTTTCCGGCAAAAATACGGCAAAAAAGTCCGATTTTACATTTTCGGCATTGACACGGCACGAATAAAGAATTATAATATAGTAAAATAGTCAGAAAAGGACGGAATCACTATGAAAAACATCGCTTATCCGAACGTCGTACTTGACAATGGCTTCTGGAAGAAGAAAGAAGATCTTGACCGCAAGAGTATCGTGATGGCGGTCTACCGTCAGTTTAAGGCGACGGGCAGATTCGACGCCTTCAAATGCAATTGGCGCGAAGGTATGCCCGACAAGCCGCATTATTTCTGGGATTCCGACGTCGCGAAATGGATCGAGGGCGCTTCCTATCTGATTGCGAAAAAGCCCGACAAGCGCCTTGAAAAGATCATCGAGGGCGTCATCGACGAAATTGAGAAGAATCAGTTTCCCGAGGGATATTTCAACATCTATTTCACGGTCGTCGAGCCCGAAAACCGCTTTACGAACCGTGATAAGCACGAGCTTTACTGCGCGGGACATCTGATGGAG
>JAZLHQ010000079.1:0-8687 GCA_045616925.1 Eubacteriales bacterium
ATCAATGCACTTGTCTTCGTGGCAGAAGACCTTGATGACCTTCTGACCGTTCATCATTTCCTGAATATAACCCTCGGCTTTGCCGACCGTCTTCTGCAGACGGACGAAGAATCTGGCGGAGCCGCCGCCGAGTTTCTTCGATACGAGTACCATCGCCGTAACGCCGGCGAGCAGGATGAGCGTCAGCCAGATGCTGAAATAAAGCATCACGCAGAACACGCCGACGACGATCGTCACGGCGCGGATCAGCGTCGGGATCGACTGTCCGATCAGCTGGCGCAGGGTGTCGATATCGTTCGTGTAGTAGGACATGATGTCGCCGTGCTTATTCGTGTCGAAGAATTTGATCGGCAGATCCTGCATCCCCTCGAAAAGCGTCTTGCGCATCTTGCTGAGATACCCCTGCGTGATGATCGCCGCGAGCTGCGTTTCAAGCAGGACGGAGAGGATCGACAGGACGTAAAATCCGATCAGAAGGAGGACTTTCGGAACGATCTCGTGCTTCGCTTCCGACCACGGCGTGCCGCTCTTCAGAAAGACGTCGATCGCGTCCGTGACCTGCTGCATGAAGATCGCGGGAATGACCGATACGATCGCCGAGAACAGAATACAGATAACGGCGATCGGGATCATTCTCGGGTAGAATTTCACGAGCATTTTAAGAAGTCTGCCGAGGACGTTTACGTTCAGCTTCCTTTTCTGCGGTTTATTCTCGTTTTTCATGCGTCCTCACCTCCTTTTTGGGAGGCGGAACCGGTCTGCTGTTCGTAGACCTCGCGGTAGATCCGGCTCTTGTCAAGCAGCGTTTCGTGCGTGCCGACGGATTCGATCCTGCCGTTGTCCATCACGACGATGAGATCCGCGTCCATAACGGAAGCCGTGCGCTGCGCGATGATGATCTTCGTCGTTTCGGGAATGTAAGATTTGAATCCCGCGCGGATCAGGGCGTCGGTCTTCGTGTCGACGGCGGAGGTCGAGTCGTCGAGGATCAGGATCTTCGGCTTCTTGAGAAGCGCACGCGCGATACAGAGGCGCTGCTTCTGACCGCCCGAGACGTTCGTGCCGCCCTGCTCGACGTAGGTATTATAGCCCTCCGGGAAGGAGGAGACGAATTCGTGCGCCTGCGCGAGTTTGCACGCCTCGACGAGTTCCTCGTCGGTGGCGTGTTCGTTGCCCCATCTCAGGTTTTCGGCGATCGTACCCGCGAACAGCAGATTCTTCTGCAAAACGACCGCAACGCTGTCGCGCAGCACGTTCAGATCGTAATCGCGCACGTCCACGCCGCCGACTCTGACCGTGCCGGACGTCGTATCGTAAAGACGGGAAATGAGCTGCACGAGCGAGGATTTGCCGGAACCCGTGCCGCCGATGATGCCGACGGTCATACCGGAAGTGATGTGCAGATCAATATCCGAAAGCGAGTAGAGCTTTGCGTGCTTGAAATATTTGAACTGCACGCCGTCAAAATCAATGGAGCCGTCCTTTACCTCTTTGACGGGGTTGTCGGAAATCTCCATATCGGTGTTCTCGTTAAGCACTTCGCAGATACGCTTCGCGGATTCCGCGGAGATCGTGATCGTGACGTAGATCATCGAGAGCATCATCAGAGACATCAGGATCGACATACCGTAGGTCAGAAGCGCGGACATCTGTCCGATGTTGACGGTCGATCCGTGGCTGTTGAGGGCAAGCATCGAGCCGACGAGCAGGATGAACGCCATATTGAAGTACATACAGAAGTTCATGAGAGGCGTGTTGACGGCGACGATGCGCTCCGCCTTCGTGAAGTCGGCGCAGATCGAGTCCGCCTCTTTCGAGAATTTCTCTTTTTCGTAGCTTTCTCTCGAAAAGCCCTTGACGACGCGCATCGCGCGCACGTTTTCTTCAATGGATTCGTTGAGCCGGTCGTATCTTCTGAAGACGCTGTGGAACGCCGGCATCGCCTTCTGGCTGACGATAAAAAGTCCGATGCCGAGGACGGGAATGACGACGGCAAACGTCAGAGCGAGCCATCCGCCGAGCTTCGCCGCCATAATGACCGAGAACGTCAGCATCAAGGGCGATCTGACCGCCGTGCGGATCAGCATCATGAACGACATCTGCACGTTCGCGACGTCCGTCGTCATGCGCGTGACGAGCGAGGAAGACGAGAATTTGTCGATGTTGTTGAAAGAAAAGGACTGGATCTTGCGGAAGATATCGCGTCTCAAATTGCGCGCAAAGCCGGAGGAGGCTTTGGCGCAGGTGAAGCCCGCAAGTCCCGCAAACGTCAGCGAAACGATCGCCATACCGATGAGAAGAAGTCCGATCTTCACAATATGCCCCATATCGACGTTCTTGCCCTCCGCCTGGATGCGGTTGATGAGGGTCTCTGCCGTGATATACGGGATCGCCGTTTCGATGATTGCTTCCCCGACCATGAAAAGCAGGGTCAGGATCGCGGGAGTTTTGAATTCCCGCACGCTTTTTGCAAGTGTTTTGATCATCTTTTTGCCTCTGAAATCATTATAATATACTGATTATAACACAATATAAATTCTTGTCAAGCGGATTTGCCGAAGCTTTCAAAAAAAGTCGACGAAATTTGCGCGTTTTTTCGTCCGTTTTTCGACCGATGAGACAAATGCGGTACACGGAATTGTTGACATTCCGCTTCCGCGATGCTATAATGAAGTATCACGAAAACGGAGGAATTTATATGCTGCATCTGATTTACGGCAAAGCGGGATCCGGCAAGAGCAAACGCGTGCGGGATCTGATCCGTGAGCGCCTCGAAAAGGAGCCCGGAAAGCGGATCTTTCTGATCGTCCCCGAGCAGCAGGTGCTTGAAACCGAACGAAAACTGATCGACGACGGGATCAACAGTCTCTGCATCTCCGTTTACAGCTTCCGCCGGCTCGCGAACGGTATTTTCCGCTCACTCGGCGGTCTTTCGACGCATTATATCGGCAAGGGCGCCGAGACCGTCCTTCTCTTCCGGACTCTCTGCGAGCTCGGCGATTCGCTCAAGGTCTACAACCGCCTGTCGCTGAAGGATTTATCCCAGCTCGGACTTCTGAACAATACGATCAAAGAATTGAAGCAGGCGGGACTTACGCCCGTTTCCCTCTCGGACGCTTCGGCAAAATTCGCCGCCACGGACAAGCCGCTTTCCGAAAAGCTCTCCGATCTTGCCATGATCATGAGCGCGCGCGAAGCGATCATCTCCGGCAGATTCGAGGATCCGCAGAACGATCTTGCCCGCGCGACCGATCGGCTCGTTGACGCGCGCCTGCACGGCAAAACGCCGTTTTTCGCGGATTCCTGCGTCTTTTTCGACTCTTTCGACGGATTTACGGAGCCGGAGCACGCCCTTATTACCGAGATCTTCTTTGAAAACGCCGAGGTCTTTGCAGCTCTCGGCTACCAAAAAAACGACCGCGTTTCGAAAAACGGGTCCTTTGACAAATTGCGCCGCACCGATCTTTCCCTGCGCAGATCGGCGGCGACGGCAGGAACGGTCGTCTCTGACGAGATCCTGACGGGCGTCTACGGGCGCGATCCCGCGATCTCCTACCTCGTCGACCGTTTTCTCGACGACGAGGCGGATCCGTATCCCGAAAAAACGGACGCCGTGCGCGTGATCTCCTGCAGAAGCGCGTTTGAAGAAGCGCGCGCCGTCGCTTCGGATATCCTTTGTAAGGTCGGCGCGGGCGCAACGTTTTCCGATTTCGCGATCGTCGCAAACGATCCGAACGATTACGACGGGATCATCGATTCCGTCTTCGCTTCCTACGGGATCCCGCTGCAGACGGGCATACGCACGGACGTTAGGCGTCACGCGCTGATCCGCGCGATCGTCTGCGCCCTCCAGATCGGCGCCGCCGACTGGCAGGAGGAGGACGTGATCGCTTATCTGCGTACGGGATTTTCCGGCATTTCGCTGAGCGACGCGGATCTTCTCGAAGAATACGTCTCGCTCTGGCACGTGAGCGGGCGCAAGTGGCAGAAACCTTTTGACAAGCATCCGGACGGCTTCGGCGCCGCTTTCGACGACGAGAGCCGCGAGACGCTTACGTATCTCAATGGGCTCCGTGAGACGCTGACGGCGCCGCTTTCGGCGTTTTTCGCCGTTTTTTCAAAGGAAAACGTCACGATCCGCGATTTCGCGGAAGGTCTTTTCGATTTTCTTTCGGCGATCGGCGCCGAAGAGCAGCTTCAAAAAGAGGCTCTTGAAAACGAGCGCCTCGGAAGACTGTCTCTTGCGTCCGAAGAGCGTCAGCTCTGGACGCTCGTCCTTTCGATCCTCGACGATCTCGTCGCCGTCGCCGGCGAAGTCTGCGTCGACGTGAACACGGCTTCGGGACTGTTCTCCGCCGTTTTGCAGGGCGCGGACGTCGGCACGATCCCCGAGCGGATCGATCAGGTGACCTTCGGCAGCGCGTTCCTTCTGCGCCGCTCGGACGTTTCGCACGTCTATCTCGTCGGCGTCAACGACGGCGTTTTCCCGAAAAAGCCGTCCGCAGATCCCATTCTTTCTGACCGCGAGCGCAAAGCACTCAAGGGTCTCGGAATGGACGCGATCGAGATCGGCGAAGACCGCATCTGCGACGAGCTTTACAGCTTCTACCGCGCGCTTTCGATGCCGAGAAAGACGCTGACGCTCACGTATCAGAAGAACAAAACCGCTTCCGAACAGCTTGGCACCGTCACGCGGCTTTTCAAACTGACTCCCGTCAAAGCGGAAGAAAGCGGTGCCGAAACGGTCTACACGCGGCGGCAGGCGAGAGAATTTTCCGCCGTCGACAAAAGCGGTCTTTACAAGGAACTGCTCGGTGACGATCTCGCTTTCAGCGGTTTGGGAGTCCCGCTCACCGCCGGATCCGACGCGCTCGATCCGAAGATTGCCGCCGATCATTTCAAAAATCCGATCGTTCTCAGCAATTCCCTGCTCGAATCCTATTCCGAATGCCCGCAGGCGTTCTTCTGCAAATATATGCTGAAGCTGCGCGAAGCAGGCAGCGACCGCATCCGTCCGAACACCTTCGGAACGCTGATCCACGATCTGCTCGAGCGCTTTTTCCGCGCGCTCGGCAGCAAAAAGCTCAAGGATATCACCGAAGACGAAGCAAAAGACGTGATGAAATCGGTCCTTGCCGGACATCGCGCGGAATACGAGATCGACAAGCAGGACGCGCGCGTGATCGCGCTCTACGAGCGCACCGAAAGGCTCATGTATCTGCTCGCCTCCAGTCTGCACAAAGAGTTGTCTGCGAGCGAGTTCGTCCCGCGCTATTTCGAACTTTACGTCGGCGACCGTCAGAAAGCGAAAGAGGGCGATCCTTCGGTCAGAAGTCCTCTCATCGAGCTTGACAACGGCACGAAGGTCCGGATCACCGGCAGGATCGACCGCGTGGACGTCTACGAAGACGGAAAAGACGCCTACGTGCGCATCGAGGATTACAAGACTTCAAACAGAGAGTTCGGCGCCGGCAAGCTCGATTCGGGACTCGGTCTGCAGATGCCGCTCTATCTGATGGCGCTCTGTGAGGACGAATCCGTGCGAGAGCGGCACGCGCCGGACGGCAGACTCCTGCCCGGCGGCTTCGTCTACTGCATCGCCGCCTATCCCGACCCGAAGAAGCTGGACGCCATGCCGGACGACCCCGAAATCACGCGCGAATGGGCGGTCAGCGCCGTTTCGCGCAACGGCGTTTATTCCGATCTCGAAGCGGTCAGAGACGCGATGGAAAGCGGAGATAAGCAATTCCTGAAAGTCAAGAAAAGCGGCGCGAATCTCTATTCGGAGAAAGACTTCCGCGAACTCGATGAAAAAGTACGCGCCGTCGTCAGGGATAAAGCGCAGAATATGCAGAACGGCGTGATCCCGGCAGATCCGCTGACCGATGCGGGCGCCTGCGACTATTGCACGATGTACGAGATCTGCAGAAACAGGAAGGTGACGAAATGAGCGAACAAAACGCGCAAAACGATAAAAACGAAAAAGCAAAAATCGATTACACGCTTTCGCAAGAAAAGGCGATCGAAGCCGAAGACGGCGACATACTCGTCAGCGCCGCCGCGGGATCCGGCAAGACGATGGTCCTCACCCACCGCATCATGAAAAATCTCTGCCGCAAAGAAGATCCCGAGCTGCTCGGCGATCTGCTCGTCGTCACGTTCACGAAGCCGGCGGCGGCCGAGCTCGTTGAAAAGATCGCCGAGCTGATCCGCGCAGAGATCCGGAATACCGACGACGAAGAGATCAAGGATCGCCTGCGCCGCGAGCTTCTCTGCCTCCCCGCGGCGCAGATCTCCACGATCCACAGCTACTGTCTCGATCTGATCCGCGAAAATTATCGGAAACTCGACCTCTCCGGCAGCTTCCGCATCGCCGAAGAAAACGAGGCGAAATTCCTTCTGCTCGAGGTCTGCAAAAGCGTCGTCGATTCCTTTTACGAAGAGGAGCAAAAGACCGGAAACCGCGATTTTTCGGAATTCTGCGCCGTTTTCTACCCGACCCGCGACGACAAGATCGAAAACGATCTTTCGGAGCGCTATTCAAAACTGCTGAACTACGCCGAAGGGATCGACTATCTGAACGAAAGCACCCTCATGAAGTGCAGCAAAGAAGCGGTCGTTGAGCACTGCCGCGAAACGATCCTCGGAAAATTCGGGCACATTCTGACCCATTACGAAAAAGTCATCGCACACGCGTACGACTACGTCAGAGGCGATCAGCAGCTTATGAAAGCGCGCGGAGACTGCTTATCCGCCACTCTTGAGCAGCTGAACAAATGCGAGGCCGCGCTTGCGATCGGCTGGGACGCCGTCAAAGACTGCCTGTCGAATCTTTACTTCGGAAAGTCGGGCAGGCTCACCAACTCCGAACTCAAAACGCCCGAATTTGAGTTTTTTGATCAAAAACGCAAAGACTGTTCGGAGGAACTGAAAGCTTTTGCGCAAACCTACTTTTCCAAAATCGGCGGCGATCCCGTCAAGGACGTCGAAAAGACGCGCAAGCTCGTCGGCACGCTCCTGCGCGTTTTAAAGCGCGTCGACGAAAAATTCACTGCCGAAAAGCGCCGCCGCTCGATGATCGACTTTTCCGATATGGAGCGTATGACGCTCACGCTTCTCAAGGATCCCGACGTCAGATCGGCGCAGAAAAAGCGTTTCAAACGCATCTACATCGACGAATATCAGGACGTCAATCCCCTGCAGGACAGGATCTTTACCGAAATTTCCGACCGGAACCGCTTTATGGTCGGCGATATCAAGCAGTCGATCTACGGCTTCCGCGGCGCGGCTCCCGATCTTTTCGCGCGTTACCGCGCGGAATTTCCCGAGCATATCGACGGCATTCCGCAGGAAAAGGCGAAAATCTTCCTCTCCGATAACTTCCGCTGCGACAAAAGCGTCGTCAATTATTCGAACGCGCTCTTTGCAAGACTCTTCCCCGTCGGCAGCGGGATCGTCGATTACGTTCCCGAGAAAGACGAACTGAACTACGCCAAGAAAGAGGAAAAAGATCTGCATTTTCCCGTCGAGATCCACCTTTTCGCGCATCAAAACGCGCAGGACGGGCTCGAAAAACAGGCGGAATACGCAGCCGACCGCATAGCGGAATTGATCGCCGGAGGCGTGGCGTCCGAAAAAATCGCCATTCTGCTCCGCTCGACGTCCAAATCGGCAAAGTATTTCGCGGACGCGCTCACGAAGCGCGGCATACTTTCGACGGGCGGAAACAAAACTTCGTTTTTCAATAAGCCGCACGTCCTTCTGACCCTCTCGATGCTGCGCGTGATCGACAATCCGCGCAATGATATTTCCTTAGCCGCCGTCCTCAAGAGCCCCGTGTCCGGCGTTCGCGCCGACACGCTTCTGAAGATCGCTTCCTACCCCGGCAAAACGCTTTTCGAAAGACTAATGCATTATCAGAGCGCCGAAAACGACCCCGTGACCGCGCGTTTTCTCGACCGCCTCTCGTCCCTGCGCCCGATGCAGAAGAGCTGCGCCTCCCATACGATCCTGAGGGCGCTTTACGAAGAGACCGACCTCTACGCCTCCGCCGCCTCGGAGGGCGTTGCGAAGGACGAACTCTCCGCTTTCGACACGCTTTACGATCTGGCACGGCGCTTTGAAGCGCATTCCTTCCGCGGACTGCACGCGTTTCTTCACTACGTCGACCTTCTGATCGAATCGGACGGGAACGCGGACGACGAAAGCAAAGGCAGCGACACGCCAAACGCCGTACACATCGTTTCGATCCACCATTCGAAAGGTCTTCAATACCCCGTTTGCTTCGTCGCGAACGTCGAAAAGGGCTTCAATACGAAGGACCTTGAAAGCGACATCATCGACGACGAACATTTCGGATCCGCGCTGCGTCTGCGGGACGAAACGGGACTCGTCAAGTACGAAACCCTTCTGCGCATCTCCCAGAGACACGTACACGAGGAAAAATGCGCGGACGAGGAAGCGCGGCTTCTCTACGTCGCTCTGACGCGCGCGCAGAACCGCCTCATCCTGCTCGGCTCGTGCAAGGATCCCGACAAGGACGTCGCACTCGGCTCGATGAACGCGGGATATTTCGACAATTACGCCTGCCTCGAATGCGGCAGTTTCTTAAACTGGATCCTTTCCTGCCGCGAAGCGCTCAACCTCTGTCAGATGACCGTTCACGGCGGCGAAGAGATCCCCGAAGA
>JAZLHQ010000080.1:0-2356 GCA_045616925.1 Eubacteriales bacterium
CCGTGAAGGCGGGCAATTTGTAGCCGCTCATCAAAGAGAGCGCGCCGTCGGACGAAAGATTGAAATAAGGCACGTCGGCGGCGGAGACGACGGTAGCGTCCGTGCGTTCGCCGTTCGTCAGAGCGAGAGAGATCTTTTCGAGCTGCTCCTTGCAGTCGCGGTAGTCGCCGAGGCCGCGCAGATAGGCGCTCGCGCCGGCGTAGTCCCCGCCGTCGAGAAGCTTGATCGCCTCGTCGTAGACGCTCTTTTTCTCGTGCGGTTTGTACCACGCGAAATAGTAAGCGGCGATCAGCGCGGCGGTCGCCGCGAGACAGATCAGCGTGATGATGATGTTGCGGCGCCAGTATTCGACGCGTTTGACATGCTCCGCGTATTCGGTGCGCGTGTAGCGCGAAAGGCGGTCGTCTTTCGAAACGGCACTCTTTTCGGCGCGTTCGATCGCTTTTGCCTTGTTTTCGTAGAGCTTCGCGAGCTTTGCGCTGTCGGCAAAACCGCCGAGTTCCTTCATTTTTTTTGCGGCGCCGAGGTATTCTTCCTTTGAAGCCTCTTTTTCGGGATCGAGTTTATACTCGTCGTAAAGCGCCTTGAGACGCGCGTTTTCGCGCTCTTCGATCGCCTTTTTCTCCGCAAGCGCTTTTTCGGCAGCCTCTTTTTTCTCGGCTTCTTCGATAATCGCCGCCTCTTTTTCGGCGGCTTCGGCAAGAGCGGACGAATCCTTGTAGTCGGAGATCGACCAGAACTTGTTCGCGGCTTCGCGCAGACCCGCCGCCGTTTTCGGCATATTTTTTGCGGCTTCGTAGATCGGCGCGCACTTCGCTTCGAAACGCGCGTTTTCGAATTTGCGGTTTTCTTCTTCGAGATAAGCGGGATCGAGCTTGCGCGCGTACCATTCCTTGTCGATTCCGCAGGAATGGCAGGTCTTGTAGCCGGGCAGATTGACGGCTCCGCACGCGCACCGCTCGATTCCGTCGGGAGAATCGGGAATGAACGTCGGGGACGCGACGCCTCTGCATTCGCGCACGAGCTGCGCGTAGAAGGGATAGGCGCCGGTCAGACGCTTCTGCTCGGGGAGAGGCGAGGACGATAAGTTTTCAAAACGCAGGACTTCGCCGTCCGAAAAAACGAGCTTCGTGACCGAAAGACGCACGGAAGCGGCGTTTCTGCCGGGCAGAGGAACGTCTTCTTCTTCGGCGAAGACGGCGCCGAAAGCGGCTCCGCCCGCGTCGATCAGGTATTCACCGGTGCTGCCGAGGGGATCCCCGGCGTCGTCGAAGCAGTCGGCGGAAATATAAACGCTTTTCAGCGATTTTTCGGAAACGTTCAGGAGTTTTGCGCGCAGAACGGCGCGGTCGTACTGCCGGTCGTAGAGCGTTTCGAGGCGCAGGACCTGCACGGGGCAGTCGGGAAGGTAAGTCGCGGGGACTTCGGACCCGAGCGTTTTGTATCTGTTGTCTTCCATATAATACCCTTTCTGGATTTACATACGCCTCCATTATAACTTTTTTCCCCCCTAAAGTCAACATTTTTTTGATAAATTACACAAAATGCGCGATAAGTTCATCACAAGTTAACAATCTTTCGCTATGATAAGATAGATTATTATGAAAAAGAGGAGCAACATGGCAAAGGCTGCAAAAAATAAAACGAAAAAGACCTCCATCGGCGGACAGGCGCTGATCGAAGGAATCATGATGCGCGGACCGTTCAAAACGGCGATGGCGGTGCGCAATACGAAGGGACAGATCATCCTCGAAGAATGGGAAAACGACGCCAAAACCCCGAAAATCTTCAAGATCCCGATCATCCGCGGCGTTTACGGAATGATCACCTCGTTCGCGATCGGCTATAAATGCCTGATGCGTTCGGCGGATATCGCCTTTGAGGACGCGGTCGAAGCGGACAACGCCGCCAAAGAAGAAACGGCAGAAAAAGCCGAATCGGCGGCCGAATCGGCGTCCGAAGCGGCTCCGAGCGCCGAAAAGAGCGAGATCGTTCGCTCCGAGGGCAAGAAAAAGAAAGAAAAATCCGAAAAAACGAAACAGGAAAAGAAGGACGACGCACTGTTCTCCGGCGCGATGGTCATCGCGACCGTACTCGGCGTTGCGCTGAGCATCTGCCTCTTCATCCTCGTTCCGTCCATTCTGGCGGCGCTTCTGATCGGCGGCGACTGCAAGCTCTTCGGATGGGAGATCTTCCGTTCGAACGGACTCTTCCACCCGACGGGAAGCGCGCGGGTCATGCTCAAGAGCGTCATCGAAGGCGTTCTGAAGATCGCGATCCTCGTCCTCTATATGTGGGGCGTGTCGCTGATGAAGGATATCCGCAAGACCTTCATGTACCACGGCGCGGAGCATAA
>JAZLHQ010000081.1:0-12027 GCA_045616925.1 Eubacteriales bacterium
CTGCAGATCATTTGCGGAGACGTCGACGAGCGATTTTGCAGCGTTCGGATCTTTGTTTTCGACCTGATCGAGAAGATCCTGTTTGAGGCGCAGGTAGTCAACGTGCTCCTTGTGGGCGTCCATAAAGGTGAAGATATGACCGAAGAAACGTGCGAAGGGACCGTGGTTGTGGATATAGTCCTCGCGCGCCTGCTTTACGACCTTCAGACCGCGCGTGACGTGGATCGAGTCCTTGTGTAATCTTTGTGCGGAATCGACGATCGCTTTTGCGCTTCGATAGAGTTCGATCTTGGTCAGTTCGTTCTGACATTTTTGAATTTGGTCTTTATGATACTGGACTTGTTCGTTGTATTTTTTCTTGACGTCTTCGCTATTGATTTTTTTCAACTCAATGGATAGATTGTTTTCTTTTTCTTTAAGCTGTTGCTGGATCTTATGATTTGCCGTGATCTGAACGGATATTTTATCCGCCTCTTCACGGTATGATACGATTTGATTCGCTATCTTCAAGGCCTCTGACTCGGCGGGCGTCAGTTTTTCGTTGCGCAGGCGTTTGGCGTTCGTTTCTTCGATCAAACCGTTGTAATCGAGGTAGATGTCGTTTTTGTAGGTAAAATCGATGTAATTCTGCAGCGCTTTCAACATCTTTTCTTCGGGACTTGCAAAGACGAGATATTCTTTTTTATTGATGGTATTATCTTTGAGTTTTTGCTCGTCGTTTCTGGTTTTCATGTATTCGGAAAAAACGTCGTCGATTTCCTTCTGCTTGGCGTCCGCGCGTTTCTTCCTATCCGCATACATCTCGCCGAGATCGAGTTTTTTCAGATCTGCCTGATGCAGTTTAAGCTCGTTATTGGTCTCGACCTCTGCGTTGAGCATATCGCCGTAACTCTTGTATTCCTTGGTGAGATTCTCATAATACTGTTTTTCAAGCTTCGGGAGTTCGTCCTCGGTGCACATACCGAGCGCACGGTTGAGTTTCTTTTTATTTTCTTCGTAATGTCCGGGCATGGTGTTTTTCCTTTCGATTTATCAGAATTTGACGGTCCCGTGCGCGGGAACGGTGATTTTTTTGCCGTTGACGATCGCGTAGAGCGCAGCGTCGGAGGGATTTTTGATCCCGTCGTCCGTGACGACGGCCGCTTTCACGGCGTCCTCGTAATCGAAGAGCTCGCCGACGCTCGCGTACCAGAAATCGTTCGGACGGTTGCCGTATTTCCGGCAGAAATCTTCAAGTACGTCCCACTTTCCGTTGTTTTCGAAATCGTGGGAGTGAACGCCGAAGCAGAAGAATTTGAGTTCGCCGTCGTCGGGATACGCGTCGTATTTCGCGCCGACCTCGGTCATATCGGTGTAGTTGGCGTTGTAGCTCCAGCGCATACGGTCGGCAGGGAAGGCGAAATTCGTCGAATCCCCGACGTTGCCGGTCTTGCGGATCGACTGGAAGCCGTAAGCCTTCAGCATATTGAAGACGTTTTCGTTCGACTGCTCGCCGCACGGCCAGATGTACGAGCGGATCGTGCCCTTGCCGAAGACCTCTTCGAGTTCCTTCTGGCAGCTGTCGACGCATTCCATGTATTTGTCGTCGTCCGCGATGTACGTCCACGCGTAGGTGTAGTTGCGATAGAGCCCCTCTTCGTCGGTCTTGTAGAGAAAATCTCTGTCCGCCGTTTCGCGGTCAAAGAGCTCGTCTTTGATTTTGTCGGGATCCTTCGGACGCTTCAACGAGAAGGGGTAGGCGTGATAGCGGCAGTGATTCGCGATCTCGTAGCCCTTGTAGAATTCGCGGTATTCGTCCTTCGTAAGCTTCGTAAGCGGCGTCGTCAGGTTGAAGGTGCCCTTGAAGCCCGCGGACTCCGTGTACGTTCTGAATTTCGCGTCTAGCTTGACGTTTCCGTCGTCGATCGTGAAGGTGATGCTTTTTCTCGTCCAACCGGGAAAATAGAAGATATTGTCCATCGTTTTACCTCGTCTTAATTGGATTTGCCGTTGTTCAGTTCGCTTTCGAGCGGCTGTTTGTCGTTTTCGGAAAGGATCGCCTGCGGATCGTCTTTCTGAAGCTGCGCCTCGTTGTTCAGTTCGGGCGCGTTTTCGAGCGCCGCGATCTCCTCCTTGGGGGAATCGAGTTCGATCTTCTCGAAAATGGATTCCTTCTGACGGACCTCTTCGGGAACGCTGTTGTATTCATTCAAGGCGTTTTCTTTTTCGCGGTTGATCTCGCCTCTTTCACGCAGCGCGTTTGCGATTTTCGTGAAGAAATAACCGATTTTCGCAAATATTCCGCTCGGATAAGGCTTCGGAACGTACGCGCCGTCGACGAAATCGTAGCACTTGTATTCCTTGTGCTCGGAAAGACTGTAAACGCTTCTGTCGGTTGAGTAATTTGAAAAATAGGAAACTTGCGTCTTCGAGAACGTCTCGTAAACGTCCGTTTCTTCCTCTGAAATATGCGGGTCGTACGAAAGATTGGCAGGATCTCTTTTGACGACGTCCATAAAAGATTTGACCGTCTCTTCAAGGGACTTTTGGTATTTTCCGTTGGTGTCGCGAAGCTTCTGGTGCAGCTGCTCGCCGTAATCCTTCTTGATTTTCTGTCCGAAATCCGGGTAGGTGAGAGCGTCGGAGATCACTTTTTCGGTGATTCCGCGCTTGATCATTTCACTCTCGAAGAGCTTCAGATTCGCGAGCGAAGCGGAAATGAGCTCAATCGTCGCGTTTTTGGAGTCCGCGAGCATTTGGTGCGAAGCGACCGCCGCTTTGTAGAGGGCAAGGGTTCTTACGTCCTTGAGATAGTTTTCTCTCTGATCTTTCACGACGTCGATGAGTTTTCTTATCTTGGAGACGTTGTCATCGAAATGTAAGTTCGTTTCGGGATCGAGGCCGCAGGCTTTTGCCATCGCATCGATCTCATTGACGATCGTTTCATTTCTTTCGCGGTGGATATCTTCTGCGTGAATGGCGTTCAGAATAACGTTTTTCTCTTTTTGAAGATCTGCAGTCGATTTTGGCGGCATATTGTTCACCTTCCTTATGTTTCTGTCTGATTATAACAAATGAATTACACTCAAAGTACACCTGTCGCGGAAAATCAAAGGACGATCTTTTCTCCGCCGAGATCGGCAGATTTGACGACCGCGAGCGCGGTCTCGACCGTCTTCATACCCTCGTATGCGGAGGTCTCGACGGGCAGATCGTTCAGAATGACGCGGCAGAAATCCGCGAACTCACCCGCCGCGTTGTGGCTGTTCACGTCGACGGGAATATTTTCTTCGATCAGCTTTCCTTCGTCGTTTTCGTACCAAAGGGTGAAGTGATCGCTTTTGTTGTCGGTGATGATCGTGCCCTTCGTTCCGTAGAAAACGGAGCGCATCGTGTACGGGCGCTTGCAACTGACGGACACGAAGACTTTTCCGATGACGTCGTCTTTGAAGCGCAGGATCGCGACCGTGTTGTCGTCGTAGGGAAGATCACGCATGATCCTGCGGTTGGAATAAGCTGTGACTTCGACGGGATCGCCCGCGATCCAGCGCAGAAGATCGATCGCGTGGCATCCGCCGCCGACGACGCCGTTGCGTTTCGGGTCGTTTCTCCACGTTCCCGCGGCAAAGACCTTCTTATAATCGTGCGCGTATTCGGATTCGACGAAGACGAGCTTGCCGATCCTGCCCGCGTCGATCAGTTCCTTTGCGGCGATGAATCCGGGCGTATAGCGGCAGATCTGCCCGACCATAAACTTTTTTCCGGATCTTTCGGCGGCGTCAAGAATATCGTGACATTCTTCCGACGTCAGAGCGAGCGGCTTCTCGCATAAAACGTGGAGTCCCGCGTCGAGGGCAAACAGACACATTTCTTTGTGCAGCTGATCGGGTGTCACGATGATCACGGCGTCAAGTCCGCTCGCGATCATCTCGCGATAGTCCGTAAAAACGGCGGCGTCGGGGAAAATCTCGTGCGCCTCTGCGAGCGGTTTCGGATCGATATCGCAGATCGCCGCGAGGATCGCGTTTTCGTTGGCAAGAACGCCCCTCATGTGATTGCGCGCCATACTGCTGCAGCCGATGACGCCTACCTTCAATTTTTCGTTCATGTGGATCCTTTCTACCGTGTCAGTTGATTTTGCAGCGGACGAGCAGCCAGTCGCCCGTTTTTGCGTCTTTTGCGAACAGCGTCAGATCGTAATCGGGATCGATCAGCGTTTCCGCCTTGGCGTTTTTCGCGTGCCGCACGGTCGCTACCGTGTAAGTGAATTCCTGTGCGCGCATATCGGTCAGCACGATCTTATCCCCGATATCGACGTCGGAAATGAAATCGAACTGTCCCGTCTGGTCGACCCCGCCGATGATCAGCGTCCCGTCGTACGGGTTGCCCGTAAAGCGGCAGGGAACGTGATTGACAGATCTCTTGTTCCAGTACGCCGAGACGGGCAATTTTACGCCGTGCTTAATGATTTCAAGGATCGCCGCGTAATCCTGCCCCTCGTAAGAAACGACGGGCATTTCGGGATTTGAGCGCTCCTCCTTGATGCCGGGCGTACGCGGAGGCAGGATGTTTTCGATAAAATCGCAGACCTCGCGGTTGTCGGCAAGACTTTGCCTGCCGGAGATCTTGCTGACGATGAAGATCGTAAGTCCCGCCGCGATGAGAAGCACGCCCAAAACGATCGGAACGAAGACCGGACGGATCCTCGTTTTCTTAATTTTCATTTTCTTTTCCCTCGGTGTCCACTACGCCGAAATCGGCGAGCGGCCAGATTCTGAAAACGATCCTGCCGACGACGTTGTCGATCTCGATACAGCCGACGGAGGAGTTTCTGCTGTCGACGGAGGTCGCACGGTTGTCGCCCATCACGAAGATGGATTCCGGCGGAACCTGATAGGGCAGTTCAATGTTCGTATCGCCGAATGCTTTGGCGCCCTCTTTGAGATAGGGCTCGTCGAGCGGCTCGCCTTTGGTGGACGTATAGACGTAAACGTTTCCGTCCTCGTCGATATCGACCCACTCGCCCTCGGTCGCAATCACGCGTTTGACGAGCAGTTTGCTTCCGAAATAAACGCCGACGACGTCGCCGTGCTTGAAGGAGGATCCTTTCAGGGAAATGACGATCTCGCCTTCACTGAGCGTCGGATTCATCGAGCTGCCGTAGATGCGCAGAACGGGCATAAACAGGACCGCAACGAGGATCGCGCAGGCAGCGACGACGATCAGCGTATAGATCGTGCTGCGCAAAAGCTTGCGGAAACGCTCGTTGTGATTGACTCTCTTGAGTTCGGCTTCAAGGGCGGATACGTCCGGCGAATTCACTGCGGGATCGACGGCGGCGTTTTCGCTGCTTTCATTCTTTATTTTCTTTTTCATTTTCGGTATCCTTCGTCGTTTCTTGAGCGTTTGCCGGATAGGATTTCCGGACGTTTTCAAGGTAAAGCTTCGCCGCTTCGTCGGCGTTTTGGAAGATCTCCGTCAATTTGAGGGATGCTTCCGCAAGAGTGCCCGAATTTTCGATTTTGATCTGCCGGTCAAGGAGCTTTTCCTTCTGCTCGGCGATCGTTTTGCGCAATTCGGCGATCTCTTTGCTTTGCTCGATCAGAATTTCGAGCAGTTCCTTGCGGCTGAGCCGCTTGAGTTCCTTATCGTTCATAACGTTTCCCGATTCGTTTTCAAAATGTCGCTGCGTTTGTTCTTGGGGATCGTCATCACGAGATCCGTGATGATCTCCGCGATCTTTTCAAAGGGCATATCCGCAGCCGGCAGGACGTAGGTCTGCCGTCCGCCCTCTTCGGGATGCCATTCGGTGATACCTTCGTCGTTGACGACGATCCTTCCGTATTCGTGGAAATCGAAGTAGTGTACGTCCGGACGCGCCGCCATCAGAGAGACGGTCGGGTCCCAGGATGGGAAGGGCAGATCCTCGGGCTTTTGTCTGTGCGCTCTCAGGAGCTGATAAGCGCGGCGCACGGGGCTGTCGGGGTCGCCGTCCTTGATGAAGTTCGCAAGCGACCAGATGCGGTGTCCGATCTCATAGGCGGAGAAGATCACTTCGCCGGGCCAGTTCGCGCAGAAATGCCGCGCCGCCGGCACGTCGAGGCTGATATTGTATTCGCAGAAAACGCGGTCGTTGAAGGTAGACGCGAATTCGCCCGCCATTACGATCGTTCTGACGATCTTCTTTTCGATCAGTTCGCGTCCCGTGAGCGGGGAAATATCGTCGGGACCCGATTTGAGAAGCGCGTCGGGCGTCGACAAAAGACCGGTCACGGCGAAAACGACGCTCTGATCTTCAGCGGACGCAAGCGCTCTGCGGTGGACGCGCACCGCGTCCTCGGTCTCCGCGCCCTCGGGGTAGCGCGTGTTGACCTCGCGGCAGAGTTTGTCGGCAAAATGTCTCTCTTTCGGCTCGACCGTGCCGTGCAGGGTGCCGATGGGCAGCTCGCGCCCGTAGTAAAGATTGACGGCGTCCATGCAGGCGGCGACGTACGGAGAATGAAATCCGACGGTCGTCGAAAGGATCTCGACTTCGCCGAGGTCCTCAAGAGCGTGCAGTGTCGCGAGCGCACCGATATTCGTGCAGTCGCCGGACGTATCCATATCGAAAATTACTTTAACCGGACTCTTTTTCATCATAAACCCCCAGAATATTATACTTCATCCCATTATAGCATCATCTCGCCGAAAAAGCAATAGATAATGTTTGACTTGCGGGAAAAAGTTCACCGGCGGCAGCCTGCGACAGGCTACGACGGCAGATTTTCGATCGAAATGTCAAGCTCGGACTGCAATCTCGAAACGGTAAAAAGAGCGCTTCTTTTCGTCAGAAACGCGCTGAAATAACAAAAAATCACTTGCTTTTGCAAGTGATTTTTTATTTGACTGCGGATAATACGGGATTCAACGGTATTTTTCGTCAAGAAGCGCGTAAAGCTTGTCCATCGTTTCTTTCGGGGGAGGATCCACGCCGGCGAGAGGAAAAGGGATGCCGAGCAAGTCGTATTTTTCTTTGCATAAATTGCGGAAGGGGAGAAGTTCGATCTTCTCAACGCACGGAAATGCGCGCGCCGCGCTGTTGAGCGAGCGGACGGAATCCGCGCCGTCGGTTTTTCCGGGAATGACGACGCGGCGAAACCAGGTCGGGATCGAACGGCGGTCGAGTTCGGCAAGAAACGCCTCGACGTTTTCGAGATGCCCGCGGGTATTGGCGAAATATTCGGCTTCCGTCGGGTATTTGTGGTCGAGAAGAACGAGATCGGTGACGTCGAGAAGATCCAAAACGTCGTCGTTCAAAACGCAGCCGGAGGTATCGAGGGCGGTGTGAACGCCGCATCCCTTGAGTTTTCGGAACAATTCGGCGACGAATTGCGCCTGCATAAGAGGCTCACCGCCGGAGACGGTCACGCCGCCGTTTTTGCCGAAATACGGGCGGAAACGGAGGATCTTGCGGCAAAGCTCATCGGAGTCCGTTTCTTCGCCGCCCGCAAAATCCCACGTGTCGGGATTGTGGCAGCAGATGCACCGCAGGGGACATCCCTGCATAAAGACGACGCAGCGTACGCCGGGGCCGTCAACGGTGCCGAGACTTTGCAGCGAATGGATGCGGCCCGTCATCAGACGACGGAGTGGAACGTGCGCATAATGACCTCACGCTGCTGTTCCTTCGAGAGCTTACAGAAATTGACCGCGTAGCCGGAGACGCGGATCGTGAGATTCGGGTACTTCTCGGGATTCTCGTACGCGTCGAGAAGTGTCTCGCGGTTCATCACGTTGACGTTGATGTGGTGCGCGTCGTTGAGGAAATATCCGTCGAGGATGGTGACGAGGTTGTTGACTCTCTCGGAAACGGTTTTGCCGAGCGCGTCGGGGATGATGGAGAACGTGTTGGAGATACCGTCGGAAGCGGAGGAATACGGGAGCTTGGAAACGGAGTTGAGGGAGGCGAGAGCGCCGTTCTTTTCACGTCCGTGCATCGGGTTCGCGCCGGGAGCGAAGGGCTCGCCCTTCTTTCTTCCGTCGGGGGAAGCGCCGGTCTTCTTGCCGTAAACGACGTTCGAAGTGATCGTCAGCGCGGAAAGCGTGTGCTGCGCGCCGCGGTAAGCGGGGGTCTTTTTCAGTTCCGTGTGGACGCGGATGAGCATATTTTCGGCGATCTCGTCGGCGCGGTCGTCGTCGTTTCCGTACTTCGGGAAATCACCGACGGTCTCGAAATCAACGATGATGCCGTTCTCGTCGCGGATCGGCTTGACCGTCGCGTACTTGATCGCGGAGAGGGAGTCGGTGATAACGGAAAGACCCGCGACTCCGAACGCCATCAGACGTTCGACGTCGGTGTCGTGAAGTGCCATCTGCGTCTTTTCGTAAGCGTACTTGTCGTGCATATAGTGGATGCAGTTCATCGTATTGACGTAAAGTCTGCAGAGCCATTCGAGATAGATATTGAAGCGCCCCATGACTTTTTCGTAATCAAGGACTTCGTCCTCCATCGGACGCATCTGCGGGCCGAGGCGCGTGCCGAAGACATTGTCGACGCCGCCGTTGATCGCGATGAGGAGCAGTTTCACGAGGTTAGTGCGCGCACCGAAGAACTGCATCTGCTTGCCGACCTTCATCGCGGAGACGCAGCAGGCGATCGAGTAATCGTCGCCGAAGCGGGGACGCATCAAATCGTCGTTCTCGTACTGGATCGCGTTCGTGTCGCAGGAAATTTTCGCGCAGAATTTCTTGAATCCCTCGGGAAGCGCGTGGCTCCAGAGAACGGTCAGGTTGGGCTCGGGCGCGGGTCCGAGATTGTAAAGGGTGTTCAGCATGCGGAACGTAGACTTCGTGACGAGCGTCTTGTGGTTCAGATTCATGCCGCCGAGACCTTCGGTGATCCACATGGGGTCGCCGCCGAAGAGCTCGTTGTATTCGGGCGTGCGCAGATGACGCGCGCAGCGGAGCTTGAGGACGAGATCGTCGATAAGTTCCTGCGCCTCTTCTTCGGTGAGGATCCCTGCCTTCATATCGCGCTCAATGTAAATATCGAAGAAGGTGGCGGTTCTGCCGAAGGACATCGCGGCGCCGTTCTGCTCCTTGTTCGCGGCAAGGTAGCCGAAATACGTCCACTGGATCGCTTCACGGGCATTTGACGCCGGTTTCGAGATATCGAAGCCGTACATGGCGGCCATTTCTTTCAATTTCCCGAGGAAGTTGATCTGCTGATAAAGCTCTTCGAGCAGACGGATGTTGTCAACGTCCATCAGATTCTCTCCGACCTTCGCCTTGTCCTTCTTCTTCTCTTCAATCAGATAGTCGATACCGTAGAGCGCGATGCGGCGGTAGTCGCCGATGATGCGTCCGCGGCCGTACGCGTCGGGAAGACCCGTCAGAAGCGCGCAGTGACGCGCGGCCTTCATCTCGTCGGTATAGACGCGGAAAACGCCGTCGTTGTGGGTCGTTCTGTAAGTAAAGTATTCTTCGATCTGATCGCCGAGCTTGTAACCGTACGCTTCGCACGCGGCGCGCGCCATACGGATGCCTCCGAAGGGATTGACGCCGCGAACGAGCGGCTTTTCGGTCTGGAGACCGACGATGATATCGGAATCGGTAAGATAACCGGGTTTATAGTTGCAGAGGGAAGAGACCGTGGTGGTGTCGACGGAGAGGACGCCGCCGTTTTCCTGCTCGAGCTTCTTGAGTCTTTCAAGCTCGGCGAGCGCTTTCTTCGTGCGTTCGGTTGCGCCTTTCAGAAACGAGCCGTCGCCGAGGTAAGGGGTATAGTTCTTGTCGATGAAGTCGCGAACGTTGATCTTTACCTGCCATTCGCCTTCGGTGAATCCGTTCCACTGTTCAAAATTCATATTCGTATTCCTTTCTCGTATCGTCTTTCTGCGTATAAAAAGAGGGCACCCCTGAATAATCAGAGCTGCCCAGACGGTCGGCATATATTCCCAGATGGTACATTGTGTTAATTCACATTCCGCCAGCACCGAGTGGGTTTCCGATTGATACTTTCATTATACACTGTTTTTCCGTTTTGTCAAGTGTATTATTGAACGAATTTGAAGAAATTTTCCAGGAAACAGGCGACAATATTCCCAATAAAACCGAAGTTTATTTCGCCGGGGTCTTTTTGTATTTTGCGGGAGACGTGCCCGTAAACTGTTTGAAAACCTCCGAAAAATGCTGCGAGGAAGAGAAATTGAGAAGCATCGCGGTTTCCGTCACCGTGTGATCCTTGAGCAGCAGGGTCGACAGTTCGATCCTGCTTTTCAGAATAAATTCGTGAATGGGGATGCCTGTCTCTCTCTTGAAAACGCGCATCGCGAACGATCGGGAATAATTCATTTTGCTAGCGACGCTGTCGACGTTCAGTTCGGGAGAGAGCAGGTGACTTTTGATAAAAGCGATCGCCTCGACGGTAACGGCGGAATTGTTCCCGCCGTCGTCGTGCCCGGAAGCTTCCGCAAGCTCCAGAATAAAAAGCGTCAGAAGCTCCGTCGCCTTGAAAAAATTACCGTCGTTCGGAACGAGCAGAAGATCGAAAGCCTCGGAAAGACGCGAAGAAACGGAGCGCGGCACCTTGAAATGATGCTTTTCGATCGACGCAAGGGCATTTTTCAGCATTTCCGAGCGCATTTCGTTCTGACCGAGGAGCGTCGGACAAAGCGTGTTCAGCTGGATCCACTTGAGATCGCCGCGCAGCTGACGGAAATCGCCGGTCGAATGGACCTCGTACGGGCGCGTGATGAAAATATCCCCGCCGCCGACGTCGAACGACAAAACTTCGCCGTTCTCTTTGTGGATATAGTACGGCTGACTTCCGCTTTCCAGATAGCAGATCTCATAGCAGGGCCCGTGATCGTGCTTTTTGAGCGCGTTTTTGGCGCTTTTGTTCCGGTAGGAGCCGAAAAATTCGATGCCGATCTTCGCAAGTCCCGGGACCGTATTCTGTAATTCCGTGCGAATATTCATAGCCTCACCTTTTGTACACAATTGTAGTCGATATGATTGTGAACGACCGAAATCCCCGACAGTAGTATAATAATCATACACTAAAAAAGTCGCCTTGTCAAGACAAATCACGGCAGGGCGTAAAAAAGGAGATCAATATGTCACTGCTAGCACAAGCGATCCGCTTTGAAAATCCCGAGACCATCCCGATCGGGGTCGGCATTCTGCCCGCCGCGTGGCTCCATTACGGAAACGAACTGAAAAAACTGACCGATTTCTATCCGCAGTTCTTCGCGGGCAAGCAGATGGACCTCGATCACATTCTCGAAAATATCCCCCGCACGTATCACAAAGGCACGTTTACGGACGAATGGGGATGCGTCTGGAGCAACCTCGTCGACGGCAGCGAGGCGATCGTCACGGGGCATCCCGTCAAGACGGAAGAGGATATCTATAACCTGAAGATCCCCGACAACCGCTCCGGCAGACTGCCGCACGGCTTTATGTATCTCCGTCTTCTCGACCTTTGCGGATTTGAGAACGCCATGATGCTGTTCGCCGAGGAAGGGGAGCCGCTGCGCGTTCTGATCGACAAGGTGCTCGAATACAATACGTATCAGGTCGCCGCCGTTCTCCCGCGGCTCGGGGAGACGAGATATTTCGGCGACGATCTCGGCATCCAGACGGGTCTTGCGATAGGACCCGAATTATGGCGCAAATATATGAAGCCGTGCTATCGCAAGCTGTTCGGCATCGTCAAGTCGTATAAGCCGGATCAGCTCATTTATATGCACACGGACGGCTGCATTTACGAGATCATGCCCGACCTCGTCGAATGCGGAGTCGATATGATCAACCCGCAGTTCCGCGCAAACGGACTCGATAATCTCGTGCGCGTCTGCCGCGAGGAAAACAGGATCGCCATCAACCTTGACCTTGACCGTCAGCTTTTCCCGTTTGCGACGGGATCGCAGCTTGACGATCACGTGCGGGAATGCGTTGAGGCGCTTTATCTCCCCGAAGGTGGTCTCGGACTTGACATTGAACTCAACTATGACGTATCACTTGATAATAGGAGACATACAAATGATTACAAAAACTAAAACAATT
>JAZLHQ010000082.1:0-4773 GCA_045616925.1 Eubacteriales bacterium
CATCATTTCAACGTGAGCCGGAACGGAGGAAGAACCTGCAAACTGTGCGTCGGAGTGCATACGTCCCATGGTATCGGTCATACCGTAGCTGGAAGGACCTGCGCCCATGTTATCGGGATGCAGCGTACGTCCCGTGCCGCCGCCGGACGCGACGGAGAAGTACTTCACGCCGTTCTCGATGCACCACTTCTTGTAGGTACCTGCGACGGGATGCTGGAATCTCGTCGGGTTCGTGGAGTTACCGGTGATCGAAACGCCGACGTTCTCAAGCTGCATGATCGCAACGCCTTCGGGGACGTTGTCGGCGCCGTAGCACTTGACAGCGGCGCGGGGACCGTCGGAGAACGGGATCTCCTTGACGACCTTGACGGTCTCGGAGTACGGATCGAACTCGGTCTGGCAGTAGGTGAAGCCGTTGATTCTCGAAATGATGTAAGCGGCGTCCTTGCCGAGACCGTTCAGGATCACGCGAAGGGGTTTAACGCGAACCTTGTTTGCGTTCAGAGCGATCTTGATGGCGCCTTCAGCTGCTGCGAAGGACTCGTGACCTGCGAGGAAGCAGAAGCACTCGGTCTCTTCGGAAAGGAGCATCTTGCCGAGGTTGCCGTGTCCGAGACCGACTTTACGGTTCTCGGCGACGGAGCCGGGAACGCAGAATGCCTGCAGACCGACACCGATGTTGGCGGAAGCGGTCGCTGCGGACTTGTCGCCGGTCTTCTCGGCTGCCTTGTAAGCGATCGCCGCGCCGACGGTGTAAGCCCATTTTGCGTTTTCAAAGCAGATCGGCTGGGTCTCCTGTACGATCGTATAGGGGTCGATGCCGTGCTTTGCGCAGATTTCTTTGCACTCTTCGATAGAGGAAATGCCGTATTCTTTCAGAACGCCGAGGATCTTCGCCTCGCGTCTTTCAAAACCTTCAAACTGTACCATTACGCTCTCCTCCTATCAGTCTTTACGCGGGTCAATGTACTTGACCGCTTCGTTGAAACGTCCGTAGGTGCCCTTGGACTTTTCGTATGCTTCGTTCGGCTCCATGCCCTTCTTGATGAAGTCGGTCATCTTGCCGAGGGAAACGAATTCGTAGCCGATGACTTCGTCGTTCTTGTCGAGAGCCATTCTGGTGCAGTAGCCCTCGGTCATTTCGAGGTATCTGACGCCCTTTGCCTTCGTGCCGTACATCGTACCGACCATGGAACGTGCGCCCTTGCCGAGGTCTTCCATGCCGGCGCCGATCAGAAGGCCGCCCTCGGAGAACGCGGACTGCGTTCTGCCGTAAACGATCTGGAGGAACAGTTCACGCATAGCGGTGTTGATCGCGTCGCAGACGAGGTCTGTGTTGAGCGCTTCGAGGACGGTCTTGCCGGGCAGGATCTCAGCAGCCATAGCCGCGGAGTGGGTCATGCCGGAGCAGCCGATGGTCTCGACGAGAGCTTCCTGAATAACGGCGCCCTTGACGTTCAGGGAAAGCTTGCACGCGCCCTCTTCGGGAGCGCACCAGCCGATGCCGTGCGTGTAGCCGGAAATATGGGTGATCTGCTTGGACTGGATCCATTTGCCCTCTTCCGGAATGGGAGCGGGGCCGTGATCGCAGCCTTTTGTGACTTTGCACATGTGCTGGACTTCGCCGGTCATGGCATATTCACAAGAAAATTCTTTGCTCATAATGTGATCTCCTTTTTTGATAATTTTTTAACCGTATTATTATACAACAGTTTTTTTTCAAAATCAAGCACTTTCCCGCATTTTCCACCATTTTTATATAAAATTTCCGAGACCCCGTCATTTTTTGTGCAAATGGCAGAGGGAGGCGCTTCTGCTTTCGCCGTTTCGGGTCGCCGTGCGCTGGCGCCGGAAACGGACCGTCGAGGACGCCGGTCCCTACGCCCGCCGGACAATGAAAAAGCTCCCCGGGTGGGGAGCTTTCCATTATTGCGTCAAGCCTCGGTTTCCTTTTTCGGAGAAACGACCGTGACGCCGCTTTCAACGACTGCGGGGTAGGGCGTGCACGGCTCCTTGACGCCGCGGTTGCCCTGCGAGGGCTTGCCCTCGGACTTCAGATCGTGCTGTCCGTTCTCGTCCCAGCGCGTGACGGTCACGCTGTCGCCGGCGATCTGGAAAGCGGTCATCGTCAGCGTGCCGTCCGCGTCAGAGTAGCGGACGTTCTTTGAGGAACTGTCCCACTTCGACCAGAAATAGCCGGTGTAACCGAAGTTCATATAGGTAAAGTTGATCGTTTTCGCGTCGAATTCCTTCTGGCTGCCGAGCTTTGCGACGTTGATGTTCTCGCCGCGCGCGATATAGACGGCGGAGCCGCCGAGGTAGTCGTCGTCACCCCACGCGTGGTCGTGACCGAACAGGAAGAAGATATTGAGTTCGGTACCGTACTTGTTGAGAACGTCCACGAAATAACTCGCGTAGATCGCGTCGCCTTTGTCGACGGAGCGCGTGCTGAAGTGCAGAGGAACGTGCGAGACGACGAAGACGGGCTTGTCGTAGCCGTTGTCGACCTTTTCCTTGAGATAAGCGTCGAGCTTCTTCGAAAGCTCTTCCGCGATGGATTTGCTGTTCTTGTAGTCCTTCCACTTGGAGGAGGTCAGGGGATAGGAGCGGTATTCTTCCTCGTTGAGAACGAAAACGCCGTAATATTCGGTGTCGTTGGCGCCGGTGGGAGAAAGACCCTCGGAGCCCGCGAGGTCGTGGTTGCCCTGCACGCAGACGACGTTGACGTCTTCGCCGAGCGAGGCTTTGACCGTGTCGCGGATATTTTTGATACCCGTTTCGGTCTTCGTTTTGCTGTTCTTCGTTTCATCGAAGCAGTAGTCGCCGCCGGCGATGAAGCCGTAAGCGGGGCCGTACGCGTCGGTGATCTTGCCGAAGATCTTCGAAAGGCGCGCGTTCTGCGCGGAGTAGTCGCCGTTTCCGGCGTAGTCGGAGCGTGAATAAGAGGTCAGGGGATCCTGAAAGTCCGAAGCGGTGATCAGAAGGATCGTCGAAACGGGCGTTTCGGTCGTTGACTCAGTCGTCGTATCGGCGGGGACGTTTTTCTTGTTCTTGCACGAAGCGAGCGAGAGCGCGGTGACGGCGATCAGAGCGATCAGAAACAGGGTCAGAAAGAGATTTTTGCGCATAATTTCCTCCGGAATTGTATTTCGTATTTCACCTGCGATTTTACCATATTCGCGCGCCGATTGCAAGCAAATTTCGCATTTTATTGCAAATTTTCGGCGTTTTTGACCTCAACGACGGTCAAAACGCCGTTTTCGACGCGGAATCTGATCTCGAAACGGTCGAAAACGAGCCCGTAAACGCGTCCGGGATCGTCCTGATAAGCGGGGCGGGGATCCTCTTTCAAAGACTCTTCAAGACCTTGACGCAGCCCGTCCGGAATCTTCTCTGACAACTCTTCGGGGAAAACGACCTTGAGTTTTTCCCCGTATTTTTCGCCCGCGAATCCCGCAGACGCGTCGGGATACGCGTCCGCGAACGGCAGATAGGGTTTCACGTCGAGGATCGGCGTTCCGTCTCTGAGATCGGCGCCGCGCACCTTGAGCACGACGCCTTTTTCGGGATCTTTGACGATCCCGTCAAGGCGTACGCAGGAAAGTCCGATCGAATTCGGACGGTACGGCGAGCGGGTCGCGAAGACGCCGACGCGCCGGTTCCCGCCGAGGCGCGGCGGCCGGACCGTCAGCGAGCGGCTCCTGCCGAACGCTTCGTCAAAGACCCAAAGGAGCCAGACGTGCGAATATCCCTCAAGCCCGCGGAACGCTTCTTCCTGCGAAAATTCCGGCAGAAAGACGATCTCGGCGGGCAGATCGGGCGCGAGCCCGCTCTGACGCGGGACGCCGAATTTTTCCTTGAACGGGCTTTCGATATGCCCGATCACGCGCATTTCGTAGGTGCTTCCGATGTTCATACGCTGACCTCCACGGCGCTGTTCAGGGCAAACGACCAAAGGAGCGCGCGGTCAACGGGCAGACCGAGGATCTCGCGCAGTGCCTTCGCGTAGTAGGAAAGCTGCGTTTCGTAGCGGCTGACGAGCTCCTTTCGGATCTCGTCTTCGGAAAGATTTCTGCCGAAATGGTCGGTTTTGTAGTCGACGAGGCAGACGCCGCCCTTGTCGTCGATGAAGAAGCAGTCCGCAACGCCCTGCACGAGTACTTTCTTGCCTGCGAGAGCCGCTTTTCTTTCGGGATCTTCGGTAAAAGTGTCGGCACGCAGAAGGACGTTGAAGCGCTCTTCGCGGTACAGCTTCGGGGATGCGAGCATTTCGCGGAAGAGTTCGCTTTTGAAGAAGTATTCAAGGCGGTCTTTTTCGATCAGATCGGCGGTCTCTTTTTCGATGAAACGCTCTGAAACGAGCGCCGCGATCTCAGCAGAGACGCCGTATTTTCCGACGCGCTCAAAATTGCAGAACTGCATGAAGAGGTGCGTGGCGGTGCCTTTTTCGGCGGCGGACGCCGCCTTTTCACCGAGCAGGAAGCGCGGGATCTTCCTTTGAACGTCCGCTTTTTCGGCGGGCTCCCGGACTTCGCCCTCCGAGCCGTCGAAAAGATCGGGCTTCAGGGTCGATACCGAAAGCTTGGTCGGCAGGGAATTGATCTCCGAAAGCGCTTTCAGACGCTTTTCGGTGAGATCGATGCGCCGAAGGATCTGCTCAGCGCACGCTTTTGCCTCTTTCAGTCGGTCTTCGCCGATTCCGGCGGCTTCGGCGGGCGCTGCGACTGCGCTTTCTTCGGGGATCTCTTCGCTTTTCTCGCTGCTAGAGAATAC
>JAZLHQ010000083.1:0-3776 GCA_045616925.1 Eubacteriales bacterium
GGCGGAGCCGCAAAACATCACTATGGCGATCACTTGCCACTTGGCAAGTGTGCCATAACATCACTTGCCCGCAAGGGCAAACATCACTTCTGCTTTTGATCGCCGTCAGCAGTCGGAAGCCGAGGGCTTTTTTGCGTGAAACCGATTGAAAAGTACATGAAATTGTGTTATAATGAGTTCGACAAATCAGAATTTACGGAGGCGGCGCAAATGAAGACAAAAGCAAAAAAGATAATAACCGTTGCTGCTTTTTTGTCTTTTATTACCTGCACTATGGTTCTTTCAATTACGGGAGCAATTCAATCATACAATTATGATTTCAATCATAATATTGATATTTTGGAAGGTTTCGGGGCTGTCCTTTGCCTGATGATCGGCGGGTTTTTAGTGTTTTATGAAACCGATTTATTATATACTGTGTATTATTTTCTTTTTAAGCCGAAAACAAAAGCCAAAACCGTTCTGAATCTGCTTTCTGATTTGAGTTTGGTTTTAATCATTATTTATACTTATTTGATTGAAGAGTATATGAATTTCAGAAAATACGAAAGTCCCTATTTGGTGCTAATTTTATTATTGCTATATACCATTCTCAGATTTATATACATAGCAGTCTGCTTAAATCAGCACGAAAAAGAGAATCAGTGATTTGACTTGACAAATCCCGGATTGACGAGTAAACAGACGCGTGTACCTTTGGTCAGCTTTAGCTTGAAAAGTACCTTTTGGTCATTCTTTCACAACAAAAAACTCTTTTGTCTTCACGGCAAAAGAGTTTTTTTGCTTATTATCCGAGAAACGCGAAGACGTTGAATGCCTGCAGAAGGATAACGACCAAAAGGACGGGGGCGACGTAGCGGAGCATGACGTTGATAAGCCCGCGGCGGCGGAATTTCTGACCGTTGAGTCCGATCTCAAGTTCTTCGATCACGCATTTCGGCTTTGCAAACCAACCGATCAGAACGCAGGTGATGAGAGCGACGATCGGGAGCATCAGTGAGTTCGAAACGTAATCGAGGACGTCAAGGATCTGCTGACCCGCGGCGCCGTTCGGAAGCGTCAGTTCCATATACCAGATGTTGTAACCGAAACAGACGACGAGTCCGATCGCAAGTGAGATCAGAAACGCGATCAGCGTCGCCAAAGGACGTTTCATCCTGAAATAGTCGATCAGACAGGACGCGACGGCTTCGAGAAGCGAAATGGAGGAAGTAAGAGCCGCGAACAGTACGAGCACGAAGAAGAGTGCGCCGATGACGGTTCCGACTTTTCCCATTCTTTCGAAAACCTGCGGAAGGGAAATGAACATCAGACTCGGACCCGATGCGCCGAGCCCCTCCTGCCCCTTGAAAACGAAAACGGAGGGAATGACGATCATTCCGGCGATCAGCGCGACGCCCGTGTCGAAGATTTCGATGCGGTTGACCGACTTGACGAGATTATCTTCTTTTTTGACGTAGGATCCGTAGGTGATCATAATGCCCATAGCGATGCTCAGGGAATAGAACATCTGACCGATCGCGTCGAGAAGGATCGTGAAAATCTTCGATGCCGTGATGCCGGTGAAATCGGGGATCAGATAGACTTTAAGCCCCTCGAGAGCGGTTCTTCCGCTTGCTTCATCCTTGAGCGTAAGCGCGTAGACGGCGATCGCGACGACGAGGATCAGAAGCGACGGCATAAGGATCTTGGAGGCGTTTTCGATTCCTTTTTCGACACCGAGCACGACGACGATCGCTGAAAGACCCATAAATACGAGAAACCATACGATCGGCTCGACGTTCGCCGTGATGTATCCCGTGAAGAATTCGGAAGCGCCGGCCGTGTAGATATCGCTCGCTTTGTCCGTTATATAGGTGGCGGCGTATTTCGTTACCCAACCGCCGATCACGCAGTAATAGGGGAAGATGATGATCGGAACGAGCGTCGCGATCCAGCCGAGAAAGCCGAATTTCGGGTGGATCTTTTTGTAGGCGACGAGGGGCGCGGACTGCGTTTTTCTTCCAATCGCGATCTCCGTCGCTAAAAGCGAAAAGCCGAAGGTCAACGAGAGGATGACGTAGATCAGAACGAAAAGTCCGCCGCCGTCTTTTGCGGCGAGGTAGGGAAAGCGCCACAAATTGCCGAGTCCGACTGCGGATCCGGCGGCGGCGAGGATGAAGCCGAGATTTCCCGTAAACGATCCCCGCGATTTCTTGAAGCCCGAGTTTTCTGCTTGATTCATAGGATAATCCTTTCGTGGGTCAGTGATGATCGTGTTGCCTTGTCCGAAAAAACATTGGTTGGGACGCAAACGACGCGTTATTATATCATTTGGGGAACGAAAAAGCAATACTTTTCAAAAAACTTTTCAGATTGCTTGACACCGATGACGATTGATGATACAATAAGAACGTAAATCGGAGGTATGATTATGAAAACGTTTCTTGAACTTGCAAAAGAAAGATATTCCGTCAGAGCGTACGATACGCGCCCCGTTGAGGACGAAAAAATCGCGCTGATCCTTGAAGCCGGAAAGGTCGCGCCTACGGCTTGCAACTATCAGCCGCAGACCGTTTACGCCGTAAAATCCGAAGAGAACCGCAAAAAACTTGCCGCCGTCACGCCCTGCACGTTTTCGGCGCCCGTCGTATTCGTCGTCACTTACGACGAAGCGAAGGCTGCACACGGAATGGTCCGCGAGGGCTTCGATTTCGGCCAGACCGATTCGTCCATCGTCTGCTCGCATATGATGTTCGAGGCGTGGGATTTGGGACTCGGCTCCTGCTGGGTCGGCAGATTCAACGAGGACGAAGTAAAGAAAGCGCTCTCTCTGCCCGATCATCTGCGCGTCGCGGCGCTTCTGCCCGTCGGCTACGCCGCCGAAAACGCCGCTCCGTCAAACCGCCACGAAGCGTACAGGCCCGACGAAGAAATCACGAAAATCATTTGAACATAAAGGAAAGAGAAATTTATGAACGAAAGAAGCAGAACCATTTGTGTGAAGGGCACCGGAAAACTCTCCGTCCGCCCCGATACTATCGTAATCACGATGATCCTCAAAACCAAAGATATGAACTACGACGTTTCGATGCAGAAGGCGTCCGAAATGCTCGAAGCTCTTCAGAATGCGCTCAAAGGAATCGGATTTTCCGAAAAAGACCTCAAAACCACTGCTTTTGACGTGCGCTGCGAGCACGAGAGCGTGCGCGATCAGAACAATAATTACAAGAGCGTCTTCACGGGCTACGCGTGCGTACACAATCTGAAGATCGAATTCCCGTTTGATACGGAGAAACTCTCGAAAACTCTCAGCGCGATCGCTTCCTGCATCGCTGATCCCGAACTGAACGTCCGCTTCAAAGTGGGGAACGAAGAGAAACTCAAAAAGGATCTTCTGAAATCCGCGACGAAGGACGCAAAAGCGAAAGCTTCCGTTCTTTGCTCCGCTTCCAGCGTCAAGCTCGGAAAACTTCTCAACGTGCAGTACAACTGGTCCGAACCTAACGCATACTCGAATACGAATTACGCGATGGACGGTCGCTGCCTGAAGCTCGCGGGAAGCGCTAACATGAGCGTTGAGCCCGAAAACGTTGAGCTTTCCGATAACGTATCTTTCATTTGGGAGATCGAATAAGCGTCTATGCTTGAACATATCTGGAATCCGTGGCACGGATGCAGAAAATACAGCGAAGGCTGCCGGCACTGTTATATGTACTACCTTGACCGGCAGCGCGACCGCGACGGCGCCGAGATCTACCGCGTCAAGAACAATTTCGATCTGCCGCTGAAAAGAA
>JAZLHQ010000084.1:0-9248 GCA_045616925.1 Eubacteriales bacterium
CGGGGCTTCTGACCCTTGCTCTCCTGCTTTGCAGCGTATTTTACGCCACTATTTTGCTTTTTGTCGGCAATATCACCAAAAAAGATCTGGCCGATCTTCGCGATATCGTGAAAAAAAGGGCTTGATTTTGCGGAAAAATAATGTATAATGTAAGCAGTGAGTTCGTAACCATCCTCACTCAAAACAAAACTAAGGAAGTATTTTTTATGAGATCCAAAGCCAAATATCTGACCGAGGCGGCGCTGATCGCCGCGCTCTACGCGGCAGTCACCGTTTTTTCGATGCAGTTCTTATCGGAATTCCGCCCCGCGGAAGCCCTGACGCTCCTGCCCGTTCTGACGCCTTCGGCAGTCCCCGGACTCTTCGTCGGGTGTCTCATCGCCAATCTTTTCACCGGCAACGTGTGGGACATACTGTTCGGGCCGCTGATCACGCTTGCGGCGGCGATCCTTACGCGTCTTTTGTCAAAAGTTCTGAAAGACGTGAGATTCTGCCCCGTTTGGGCTTTGCCGCCCGTTCTTCTGAACGCTTTCGGCGTCTCGCTGATCCTTTATTACGGCTACGGTCTTTACATCGGCGGCGGGAACTCCCTGCCCGTGATCGCGTCGTACGCGCTGACGATCCTCGTAAGCGAAGCGATCTCCGTCTTCGCTCTCGGGATCCCCCTGACTCTCATTTTTCGCAAAAAGGAAGTTTTCAAATAAAAAAGAAAGGATGAAAAACGTATGAAATTCACCAAAAATCACGAAAACGTGCGCAATTTGGTCGAATTTGCCATTTTGTTCGCGCTTGTCATTCTTTTGCAGCTTTTCGGGAGCGTCATCAAGATCGGCGCGACCTCGATCAGTTTGGTTCTGATCCCGATCGTGATCGGCGGCATTCTTCTAGGACCGTTCGCGGGCGCTTTTCTCGGATTTACGTTCGGATTCATCACGCTGATGGCGGGCGTCACCGGTACGGACGTCTTCACGTTCATTCTTCTCAATGAGCATCCCGTGATCACGACGCTTCTGTGCCTCGGAAAAGGCACGCTCGCGGGCTTCATCCCCGCCGTCGTCTACGCCCTCGTCAAGCGTCACAACGAGCTGATTGCCACGTTCGTCGCCGCCGCTTTGGCGCCGATCGTCAATACGGGGCTTTTCATCACGGTCGGACTTCTCTTTCTAAAAGAGTCCCTGCAGAACAATTTCGTCGACGGCACGAGCGTCGCGTACTTTCTGATCATCGGCTGCGCAGGCATCAACTTCCTTCTGGAGCTCGGCGTCAACGTGATCTTCGCTCCCGCGATCTCGCGCGTCATCAAGGCGATCACAAGACGAAGATAAATCATTTCAATAACAAAACGTCGGAGAGGAATTCCGTTTCCTCTCCGGCGTTTTTTCAGTAGTGTTCTTCACAGTAGTAAAAATGATCTCCGAGCGACTCGTAATAAATGACATTGTCCCCGCCGTCCTGCCGGTACAAGTATCCGTTTTCGTACGTTAAAAAGGGATCGTCGAACGCTTTTTCTTCCGAATACACGATGGAATAATAATTCGTATTCGATCCCATTCCGGTCCCACCGCACCATATTATCACCTCTGATCCGTCCGAATAAACGCTCCGAACGCCCCGGATCTTTTCGAGAGCGGTAAAATCACCCGTACTTGCGGCATCGAGAAATTCCTCCCGATGCTTATTAAAGAGCTTCGTTACGGACTCCTGATCGGTCAGATTGGCAGCGCAGGACGTCAAAGCGACAATCGAAAGCAAAAGAAGAACGGTCAGTATTTTTTTCATCGCTCATTCCTTTCCCATCATCGCGGCGTAACGCCCGGACAGGATTTTGGACAGAATACAAAGGATCAGCGTCAAAAGCGGTCCGTTGATGAATCCGAAAAGGCCGACAAGAAGCGAATATTTCAGTCCGAGGAGCAAGCCCTCCGAGAACAATTCGTAATGGAACATCGCCCAAAAGTAGGCGGCAAGCGTGATGCCAAACGTGAAAAGACATGAGAAATTTGAAAAACTTCTTCTGCTTTTATAAAGCTTCACAAAATACCAGTTGGCAAGAGAAAGCATAAAGCCCGTTGCCGGAACGACCAGATTCAGCGCGAAAACGCCGTTTGAAAACCCTGTCGGCGTCCGCGCCTCCAGCGCGACACCAACGGTTATCGCCGCAAACGATAAAAACAGTAGCATCGACTGCAAAACAGACGCCTTCCAGTCGCTGATCCGCCGGATGCGGTCGGGTGCTTTGTGCACCGGAACCGTATCGGCAGGCGCCTTCATTTCTTCACAGTATTTCCGGCAAAAGGCGCAGTTTCCGAGATGATCTTCAACGATTTTTTTGCTTTCTTCGCTGCAGCACCCGTCCAGATAGAGCGGGAGCAAGTCCTTTACGACACTACATTCCATATTGATTCCCCATACTTTCCGACAGTTTTTGTTTAGCGCGATAAAACGTGACCCTCGCCCAGCTTTCGCTTTTTCCGAAAGACGAGCTGATCTCCTTAAAGGACAAATTTCCGAACACCGCGAGCAGAAAGACCTCCCGATACGGCTCGCCGAGCGCGCTAAGGCACGAAAGCGCCTTTTCGGACAGCTCCTTCTGCTCGTAGATCTCTTCGGGTCCCATATCGTCACCGAATACGTCGGGATCGTCCGGCAGAACGATTTTCTTCTGCTCCCGATACCACGCGAAATAGGTGTTTCTGGCGATCGTGAGAAGCCATCCGACTGCTCTTTGGCGGTCTTTGAGCGCCGCGAAATTCATGTACGCGCGGAAAAAAGTTTCCTGCGTCAATTCCTCCGCCAAGGGCGCGTTTTTTGAAAGCTTCATCAGATATTTGAAGATAAACGCACGGTTTTCCCGGAAAATCTCCTCAAACGCGGTCACGTTCTCACCACCTTCCGACTATTTGATTGCCAAAACGCCGAAACGTTACAGAAATTTTATTCAAACCTGATATTGCCCGTGGAGGTGCGGATCTCGCACCTGCCGCCCGTATGCGTATTCGGCACTCTGACGTCCCCCGTCGACGTGTCTGCCTCGTAGATCTTATCCGTCAGAAGCTTGCCGCTGACGTTGCCCGTCGACGTTCTGACGAAGATTTCCTCTGCGTCGGAGCCGTAGATCCGCACGTTGCCCGTACTGCGATTGATCGAGAGTTTCTTTTCAACGATCACGTTATCGAGTCTGATATCGCCCGTGTCGCCCTCCGAAGTAAAATTCACGCACTTGACGTCCGAGAGCTTCACGTTGCCGGTCGTGACGGTTATGAAAAGATCGCCGACCGACGCGTTTTCACAGACGATATCCCCCGTGGACGTTCTGATCGTCAATTCATTGTCCGTGCACGAGGAAAACCGGACGTTGCCCGTCGTGAGCTTGATATCCGCGCACGCAAAGCGGAAATCACCGGGGATTTTTACGTTTCCCGTGGTCATTTTAACGGTTAGCGCGTCGTACGAATCCTTCGGCAAAAAGACCGTCACCTTCTCGGAATCGAACCACAAGCCGATATGCTCGTACCATTTTCTTTCGTCGGAATATTTGATTTTGAGCGTGCCGTCTTCGACCGTCACGCTGTTCGCTGTATTCTTGTATTCCCTGCACTCGACGCGGCATTTGCCGTCGTCCGACTTTGCGAACACGACGTCCGTGGTATCCGCGTCGATCAGGATCCTGTCGAAATCACCTTCGGGCGTATAGACGTTCGTCTCAACGGTCTCCGTACTCAGTTTGGAAAAATCCCAGTTGACCGACGCGATCGCCGAAACGGCGATCGCCGCGCCGGCAACGGTCAGTACGATCGCGATCACGATCCAGATTATCGCTGCTTTTTTCATGATTTGTCCTCCTTCCGATCCTTTCCGATGAGCGCGTTCTTGATCCCGACGGCGATTTTTTTCGTCAGGATCAAAGCGCCCTTCGTCGCCGCCTTACAGCCGAAGAACGTAAAGATCGCGAGTCCCGCGCACAAAACCGACGCGCCGATCATAAAGACGCCCGCCGCCGTGTGACCCTGACAAATGAAGAGAACCGACGCGCCGATCCCGCCGAAAAAGGCGGCGGCAAACACCGCAAAGCAGCACCAGAAGCATACGACCATCGCCCACCAAACGATATAAAGCGACAAAACGACCGCGAAAAGCGAGAGCAGGATCGCGATCCAGACAGGAGAGCCGAGCACGAGCAGAACGATCTCCCACGCGCGCATTTTTCTTTTCGGCTTGATTTTTTCCTTGACGATCTTCGAGAGCGGCACGTCCGCGACGATCTGTTTTGCGATATCGTCGACGTCGCCGACGCCCGCGACCGCTTCGTCCTCCGAAAGACCTTCTTCCATACGGTCGTCTATCATTTCGCCGTAGAACGCGATCCGCTCTTCGATCTCGTCTTTGGGAAGACCCTTCAGCTTTTTGCCGAGTTCTTCCGAAAATTCTTTTTTAAGCATTTCCCTCATCCTCCTTTGAAACGAAGCGGTATATCGCGAGCATTTCCTCCCAATCGCTTCTGAATTCTTCGATGCGCTGCCGTCCCGAGTCCGTTATGCGGTAGTATTTTCTGATGCGTCCGTCGTGCTCGGCCGACCGGACAGTCAGCATTTCGGACGTTTCAAGACGTTTGAGGATCGTGTAGAGCGTCGACTCGGACAGTTCGATATACGGTTTCATATCCTTGATGATCTTGTAGCCGTAGGAGTCCTCGTTTTTGATCGCCGCAAGCACGCAGACGTCGAGGAGTCCTCTTTTCAACTGAATATCCATATTATGCCTCCCTTTACGATATACATCGTATCACGAAGTATGCGATTTGTCAAGAGGTTTTTGAAAAAAGACGCGGCAGGGGTGCTTTCCTGCCGCATTTGCTTTTTATTCCCATTCGGTGATCGCGCGGTTGTAGGCGGACGCGAGAGCGTTCCACGTCTCTTTATCGACGGCGCCCGTCTCAAAAAGTCGGTTTTTCTTCTGAAAATCAAGCACCGCGCGCTCCGTATCGTCGCCGAAGATCCCGTCCGGAACGAGATCCTCGTAGTCGTAATCGAGAAGCTCGCGAAGCATCAACTGGATGATCAGAACGAGATCGCTCCGATCCGATTTTCCGACGAGCCCGCGGCAGAGCCTGCGCGAAAAAGGCGTGATCGCGGCGGCGGGCTCATACATACCGCCCTTTATTTCGTATACGTTTCCGAGTTGACCGTTCATTGTCATCGCATATCTCCTATTCGTAATATTGAGCCGCAAGACGCGCGTCGAGTGCCTCACGCGCGATCAGTTCCCACTCTTTCGCGCTGACGGTCCCCGTTACGTCGAGCCCCGTTTGCCTCTCGTATTCTCTGACCGCCCCGGCGGTGCGCTCGCCGAAGATCCCGTCCGCATCGATATAGGGGATCCCCGGGTAGATCCCCGACAGGATCCGCAGATTTTCCTGCAGATAGCGCACGTCCTCTCCCCTGCTCCCGATACGCAGAAGCCCGCCCGGAAACGGGCGCGTCGCGTCTGCAAACGTGCTTTCGGGGAGCGAGCGCACAAATCCCGAATAGACGTCGTAGATCGTTTCCCAGGTTCTTAAATCGACGACGCCCGTCGGCTCGAGTCCGTATAACGCCTGAAAAGCTCTGACGGCGCCGGCGGTCTTCGAGCCGAAGATCCCGTCGACCGCGATCGGCTGTACGGTGTCCTCGAATTCGGAAATGAGGCGCAGATAATACTGCAGGACCTCGACGCCGATCCCGACCGAGCCGAGGTCGAGGACCTCGGGAAACTGCCGCTCGACCTCGTCGTAGGTCAGCCCCTCCGAAACGAGCTCGCCGAGCGCCTTGACGCCGTTATAGAGATAGGCGATCCGGTACCACGTCGCGTTCCCGACGATCCCGTCGACCTTCAGATTGAAGATCTGCTGGAATTTGCGTACGGCGGCCTCCGTGTCGCTGCCGAAAACGCCGTCAATGACGGCGATCTTCGGGATCGTCGGATAATTGTCCGAAATGCGGTTGAGGCGCCGCTGGAGGGTCTTCACCTCGTTCCCGCCGCTGCCGAAGGCGAGCGGGACCTCGGGCGCGAGCGCAGGGATATTCTCGACGGGAACGTTTCGTACGATCTCGATATCGTTCCCGTAATAGCGCTTCAGAATGTCGAGCGCGCCGAGACCTTCGTTCGCGAGCGCGACCGTTCCCCACTGTGAAAGCCCTTTGCACTTCGTCGTCGTGCCGTTGCAGTAGGCGGTAAAGAGAGGATTGACGTAGCCCTCCCGCCGGACGTAGCTGTTGAAAATCTCGTCAACGATCCTGCCGACGTTGTCAAAGACCTCGCGCCCCGGCGAAAAGGACTGGTCGAACGCCGTTGAATTCGTGATGTCGAAATCGTAGCCCTGCGCGCGGTAGTGCCCCGTGTAGACGCGGTTCAGAGCGTACGTGATCTGCGCGTAGATATTCGCGCGCAGAGCTGCCTCCGGCCACGTCGGGTAGATCTCGCCCGAGGCGACGTTTTTGATATAATCGGGGAAACTGACGGTCACGTTCGGGGCGTAATCGGCGGGTCTTCCGAGATGTACCGTGATCTCGGCGGGGATATACGGAAGATCGGCGCCCCGATTCATAGATCCGCCCCCTGTCTTTCAAAATAGACCGCGTCGTCAAAGGAGACGTCGGGCGCGTACACCGGACGCGGCACGAGATAGACGTTCTGAATGGACTCAACGCCCGGAAAAACGGGGACGTCCACGTATTCCGCGGGGTAGTAGCCGTCGAGCTGCGCGCGGATCACGACCTGCGCGTAGGGCTTCCGACCGCCGGACGGCGTCAGGGACGCCGAACGCGCGGGCGTCGGGATCTCGATCACCGCGCTCCTTCCCGAAAGATCGCTTTTGCCGGACCATAAAACCTCAAGTCCGTCTTTGGTGCGGACTTTGACCGTGACGCTCGCGCCGGGCAGCGGATAGGATCCGCCCGCGCCCTGAACGCTGACGAGCAGCTGCCCGCTCGATACCGATGAATTATCCATAAAGCTCCTGTATTTCCGCCCGTCGGGGCGTTTTTTCTTATGATATGCGCGTTTCCGGAAGCGGTGACTTTTTATCGGCAAAAAATGAAAAATATGTAAAACCGTATAAAAACAGTGCGAAAATCTTGACAAATTTGGAGACATAATATATAATACCATCTGTGAATGCGCATTTTACAAGGAGACATTTATGATGGAAGTCAAAAAGAAAATATTCGATACGTTCCGCGGAGAAACCGCACATGAATTCGTGCTTTCTTCCGATGATATGAAGGTCGGCATCATCACTTACGGCGCGCGGATCCGCCAGATCCTTTACCGCGGGGTCAACGTCCTCTGCGGCTTTGACAACGCCAAGGACTATCTGACCGCAGGCAATTATCACGGTGCGCTCGTCGGCAGATACGCGAACCGTATCGCCAAAGGACAGTTCACGCTGAACGGTAAGAAATACGTTCTCGCCAAAAATGAAAAGGGGATCACGCATCTGCACGGCGGCGCAGTCGGATATTCCGACCGCATCTGGCGCATCGGCTCCGTCTTCGCGGACGAAGACAAGGCGGGCGTCACGCTCTCCCTCTTCTCTCCGGACGGCGAGGAAGGTTATCCCGGCAATCTGCAGATCACCGTCACCTATACGCTGACGAAGAACGACGAGCTGACGATCTCGTATAACGCTCTTACCGACGCCGATACGATCGTCAATCTGACGAACCACAGCTATTTCAATCCGGCGAGCATCGGCACGCCGATGGCGGATCTGAAGCTCACGATAAACGCGGACAAATATACGCCCGTCGACAAGCAGATGATCCCGACCGGACTGCTCGAAAACGTTGAAAATACACCGTTCGATTTCCGCGCCGGCAAGAAGATCGGCCGCGATCTCTACGTCAAGAACGAGCAGCTCGCGATCGGAAGCGGCTACGACCACTCGTTCGTTCTGAACCACACGCCCGGCACCCCCGACGCGATCCTTTCCTCCGACAAGACCGGCATCACGATGAAGATGTACACGGACGCCGGCGGCGTGCAGCTCTACACGGGCAATTTCATGGACAGTAAGACGCCGTTCTACGGCACGATCGTCGCGCGCGCGCAGGAGGCGGTCTGCCTCGAATGCGGTGCGCTGCCCGATACGCCCAACCATCCGTCCTTCCCGACGGCGGTCGTTTCGGCGGGGAAGACCTATACGCAGAACACAACTTACGCGTTCAGCTCCGAAAAATAAGAAAAACAGCGACGCATTCGCCGTTTATTTCGGTTTCCTTCATATAACCGTCACATTGGGCGTTTATACTAAAGCAGAAAAAACGACGGAAAGGACATTTTATGATGATCGACTCGCAAAATCCCGAAGAGATGAACACAAACGAGACCTCTTCGGATCTGAATTTACAGAATAACGAAGAAGAAAAGAAGCCCGAAACGGTCAGGGCGGAAGATGCGCCGGAGGAAGCGGAATACGAATTTTCCTCCGACAGTACCGAGCCGACGCCCGTAGAGGCGTCCGACGGCGGCGCGTTCTTCGCAAGTTCCGGCGCTTACACGGGCACCGTTCAGATCGAAAAGCAGAAGAAAAAGAAAGAGAAAAAGGGCGGCAAAGGCGTTTCGATCGCCGTGCTCGCCGTCGCGATCGTTCTTTCGATCCTCTTCGGCGCCGTCTCCGGCGCACTGAGCGCAAAACTCATCGGCCGCGACAAAGCGCCGCTTGACAACGGCAGAACGAGCGGAACCGTCAAGACCGACTCGACCGTCAAGGTCAACGAAGCGACCGTCGACGCGGGCGCTTACGCTTCCGCGGCGGCAGAAGCGGTCGACACGGTCGTCAGCATCAACATTTACCAGAGTGAAAAAGACGCCGCCGCGAACGAGAGCATCGGCGCGGGCAGCGGCGTCATCTTCAGCAAGGAAGGCTATATCCTGACCTGCAATCACGTCGTCGAAGGCGCCGCCGTCGTGCGCGTCACCCTCTCAAACGGCAATACCTGCCCCGCAGAAGTGATCGGCAAGGACTCGCAGACGGACGTCGCGGTCATCAAGATCACCGCCGACGGTCTGCACGCGTGCGCCGTGCGCGACTGGAAGAATCAGCCGCTCGTGCTCGGTGAATCCGTTCTCGCGATCGGCAACCCGCTCGGCGTGCTCGGCAACACGGTCACCGAAGGCATCGTCAGTTCCCTTGCGCGCGACATCACGGTCGAAGGACAGGCGATGACGCTTCTGCAGACGAGCGCCGCCATCAACTCCGGCAACTCCGG
>JAZLHQ010000085.1:0-4898 GCA_045616925.1 Eubacteriales bacterium
CCCGGGTCGATCACGGGCGCGGGGACCGTATTGACGAGAAAATCCGCGTTTTCGAGAAATCGGGGCAGGTCTTCGTAAGGACAAGTCCCCTCCGTTCCCTTGCGGGAATAAAGGCGGACGTTCGCTCCGAACGCCGACAAATACGCATTCATCGCGGTCCCGATGCGCCCGTCGCCCGTGACGGCGACCGTGAGATCGCAGAGCGCCGACTTCGTTTCTGCCTGCAAAAGACAGGTCGCGATCTCTGCCGTTATCCGGGCGTTTTTCAGAACGTATTCTTCGTCCTTCATATAATCGAAGACGCGCGTGCCGCCTGCCGAGAGTTCATTTGCAAGCGTTTCGGGCAGCATCCCGCCCGAAACGGCTTTGAAATTACGGCCGAGCGTCAGAAGTTCGTTTTCGTTAAAAAGTCCGTTCCGCTGCGCCGGCACGGGCAGAACGAGCAGGTCGCCCGACAGTTTTTCATTTCCCGTCTTTTTATTGACGCGTTCGCATAAATATCCGTCGCGCACGGCCGCTTCCAAAGCGGCGTCGAGCCGCTCGTCCATTCCGACGAATACGGCTCTTTTTTTATCATTTCTTTCACATTCCATGCAGATCCCTCCCGAACAATACCATAATATGCAGATTTTTCCGCGGCGTACCCCTCTTTTCTTTTGCATTTCTTGCAGACGGCAGATAAAAAAGCAAGAAAACCATATTGAAATCCGCGCGCGGCGGTGCTATAATAATAATGAATAAAAATTAAAGGAGCGGACGATGGCGGGGACGTTTGAAAACAAGCATATACACTTCGGATCCTGTGAGATCTCGGATATGTTCGAGAACGACGCGCAGATCGGAAGCGAGCCGTTCACGAAGATCGTCCTGATCGAAAAAGGCAGCGGGATCCACCGCATTTTCGGGCAGAGCGTTCCGTGCAGCAGCGGCGAAGTCTACATCATCGCGCCGCACACAGCGGACGGCTTTTTCGCCTCGGACGAGGACAATCAGCTCTCTTTGCGTTATCTTTCGTTCGACGCTTCGGACTGGCTCGGCGGCAACTACGCAAGGCCCGAGCATCCCGACTACTGCTACGGCGTTTTCAGCGAGGGAATCAACGCGGCGTACGCCAAAATGACGGCGCGTCTGACGGCGGAAGTCCTGCACGTCTTCGACGCGATCGAAAAAGAGGTCGACAGTGATCGCTTCGGCGCTTGTGACGCGATCGGCGCCTACCTTTCCCTGCTTCTGATCGCGCTCAAGCGCTGCATCGAGACCTCGATCCGCGAGATCCCGACGATACCGCCCAAAGAGCGCGGGATCATGTCGGGCATTCTGCGCACGGTCGAGAACCGGTTCTCGGAGCCGGATCTGACGCTTGAGACGATCGCCGCGGGTCTCTTCGTCAGTCCTTCCTATCTGAGCCGCCTCTTCAAGCAGTATATGGGGCAGACGTTTTCCGATTTCATCCGCAACTACCGCATCGACCGTGCGTGCCGCCTGCTCGGCGACACCGAGATCCCCATCAGCGAGATCGCTTTGCGGTGCGGATACAAGGATACCCCCTCGTTTTACAGGGTCTTCGGCCGCTGTAAGGCGACTACACCAAGTCAATACCGCAGACGCGAAACGGAAGCGCTCTGCGGAAAAAATAATTACAAAACAGGAGAGAACACTATGAGCAACATCGCAATTCTGAACGAAATTTCCGAAAATCTGCAGATCGGCAAGGCGAAGATCGTCAAGGAACTCGTTTCCAAAGCGCTCGAAGACGGCATCGACGCGAAGACCATCCTCGAAGAGGGCCTTATCAGCGGTATGAACATCATCGGCGAGAAATTCAAGAACAACGAGATCTACATCCCCGAGGTCCTCGTCGCCGCGAGAGCGCTCAATATGGGCACGCAGGTCCTGAAGCCTCACTTCGGCGAAGCGGGCGTCAAGAGCATCGGACGCGTCTGCATCGGCACCGTGCAGGGCGACCTCCACGACATCGGCAAGAACCTCGTCAAGATGATGATGGAAGGCAAGCAGCTGGAAGTCATCGACCTCGGCACCGACGTCTCCGCAGAGGCGTTCGTACAGGCGGCGATCGACAACAACTGCCAGATCATCTGCTGCTCCGCGCTTCTGACGACCACGATGGGCGTTATGAAGGAAGTCGTCGACGCGGCGACCGCCGCGGGCATCCGCGACAAGGTCAAGATCATGATCGGCGGCGCGCCCATCAACGAGGAATACTGCAAGAAGATCGGCGCGGACGTCTACACCGTTGATGCCGCAAGCGCAGCCGACGCCGCAGTCGAACTCTGCAAAGCGATCTGATTTTTTCCGCTTTCTATTTTCCCTCACTCGAAGAGGAGGTAAATGTAATGGCTGAGATGACCCACAAGGAGCGTGCGATCGCGGCGCTCACGCGAAAAATCCCCGACCGCGTTCCCACGTTTGAACTCGAATTCCAGCTTGCCGACGTCATGTTCGGCAAGCCGCTCATCCCGAACGAGTTGAAAGACAAGAACATCGTCAATCTGACGCAGTACGAAAAGGATCGCCTGCTCCGCGAAACGGCGGAATACTGGGCTTACGTTTACGGCGAGCTCGATTATTCCATCATTCCGGTCCAGCGCATCGGACGCGCGGAATCGAGGGCAGCGCTTGCCCCCGAGACCGTGCAGTTCATCAAAGAACTTGCCGACGTCACCGAGCACAAGGTCTTGTTCACCTTCCACGGTGACGGGACCTATTCGATCCCCGACGGCAACAAGATGTACGATTTCGCTTACAGGATCGCCGACGACCCGGAGGGCGTTCACGCGGATGCCGAAAAAATGGCAGAGGACGCGATCGAGCGCAACAAGCGTCTGATGGAAGCGGGCGTCGAATCCCTGATCCTTTGCTCGGATTACTGCTACAACAGCGGCCCGTTCGTGTCCCCCGCGATGTTCGGCGATATCATTCAGCCGTATCTTTACAAGATCATCAAGTCGGCGCGCGAAAACGGGCAATACACCATCAAGCACACCGACGGAAACGTCATGCCGATCCTTGAGCAGATCGTCGACTGCAATCCGCACGCCGTCCATTCGCTCGATCCGATGGCGGGCGTCGATATCAGAACGGTCAAGCGTCTTTACGGCGACCGCATTTGTCTCTGCGGAAACGTGAACTGCGCCCTGATGCAGACCGGTACCGACAATCAGGTCAGAGACAGCGCCGTTTACTGTCTGACCCACGGCAAGCCGAACGGCGGCTACATCTACTGCACGAGCAACGTGCCGTTCCGCGGAATGCCCGCGGAGCGCTACCGTATGATCCTTGACATCTGGCGGGAATACCGCGATTACTGATTCCGGAGGTACTATGAAAAAAGTCATTTCAATGCTACTGGTACTTTGCGCGTTTGCGATCTGCCTTGCGTCCTGTGCTTCTTCGAACAACAAGGATCCCGGGCAGGAAAACCCCGAAACCGAGCGCGAATACATGCAGAAAGACTACGATTTCGAAGGCTACGAATTCACCGTTCTCTCGCTCGGAGACGGCAACAGTTGGAGCTCCCGCACGATCGTCGCCGATGAGATCATCTCCGAGCCGATCAACGACGCGGTTTACGTGCGCAACAACGTGGTCTGCACGAAGTACAACTTCACGATCTCGAACGTGGCGATCGACCGTTATCAGTACGTCAACAACGCCAAAGTTATGCTCAATATGGAAGACGAAGTCGACCTCTGCGTCGCCTCCATGCGCATCAATACCGCGCTTCTCGAGAAAGAGGATCTTCTTCTGAATCTCTATGATCCGAGACTCACGGGAATGGATCTTTCAAAGCCGTGGTACGATCAGAACAGCATCAACTCTCTGACGGTCAACGGGCAGGTTTACGCGATTACCGGCGATATGATCGTTATGGACGACGACTCGACCCAGTGCACGTATTTCAACAAGAAACTCGCCGAGAAGTACGAGGTCGAAGACCTCTACGCTGCCGTCAAGGAAGGAAGATGGACGCTCGATCTGCTCGCCGATTACGCGGCGAAAGCGACTGTCAAGCTCGACGGAACGACCGAAACGATGAATCCGAACGATCAGTGGGGCTTCCTCAACGAAATGTGGAGCGTCAATATTTGTCTTGCGGGCGGCAACTATCCGATCGCTAAGATCGGCGCTGACGGCAAGCCCGAGCTCAACTGCTTCACGAAGGATTACAACAACGCGTGGGTAAAATGCATGGAAGTTCTTGATGGACCTACTTCGATCGTATGGCAGCATTTTGCGGGCTGCGATCTTTCCGGCATATTCACCGAAGGAAGAGGCCTCTTCCTGATCTGCAACATCTGTTCCGCTTCGCAGTTTCAGACTTTTACGGAAATGGAGGACGATTTCGGCATCCTGCCGATTCCGAAACTTGATGTAAATCAGGAGAACTATTCCTGCAACGTCAAACTGAAGATGTCCGAATCCATCGCGATCCCCGCGCTTTCCACGAATCCCGAACGCACTTCCGCCATCATTGAAGCGCTTTCCGAGGAATCACACTATACGCTCGTTCCCGCGTACTACGACGTCACGCTGATGAACAAGAAGACGCGCGACGATCAGTCGCAGGATATGCTCGACATCATTTTCTCGACGAAATCCTACGATATCGGCGAATATTACGACTGGGGCGGGATCTATACGAGCGTCGGCGATACGCTGCAGTCAAGTTCGTCCTTCACGGTCGTCACCAAGCGCAAAACCATCGCGGAAACCGAACTGAAGGACTTCGTTGCCAAAAGATTTGCATAATAATTTCAGAGGTACAATATGAAAGAACAAGACGCCGTCAGAAAGACGGAGCTTCTCACCGAAGAGCAAAAAGAGCACTACCGCGCGTTCTGGGACAGAACGCCCACGGATCGCGCCTGTCTCAACCT
>JAZLHQ010000086.1:0-6226 GCA_045616925.1 Eubacteriales bacterium
TCGATGGCCTTGATCAGGCCGATACAGCCGACCTGAAACAGATCGTCAAGATTCGTGCACCGCGCCGAAAAGCGCTGGATGATCGAGAGAACGAGTCTTAAATTGCCCTTGATCATTTTTTCGCGCGCCGAAACGTCACCGCTCTGCGCTTTTTTCAGGAGTTCCGTCTTTTCTTCGTCCGAAAGGACGGGCAGGCGCGCCGTATTGACGCCGCAGATTTCCACTTTGTTGAAAAACAAACGATCGCTTCCTTTTTTCAAAAGTATTGACTTTTCGGCGGGTCGTTTATTCGCGAAAGCGTATGTATAATTTTCCACTTTTCGGGAGAATACTCTTCAAAAAGAAAAGGAGTATCCGATATGTTGAAAAGAGCAGAAACCCTGATCCAACGCGTGTCGGCACTTGAAGTGCTCGATTCGCGCGGCAATCCGACCGTTTGCGCCAAAGTCGTACTGATGGGCGGCGCCGTCGGCGAAGCGACCGTGCCCTCCGGCGCTTCTACCGGAAAATACGAGGCACTTGAAAAGCGGGACGGCGGCGATCGCTACGGCGGGCGCGGCGTCCTCGGTGCCGTCAACGCGGTCAATTCGGAGATCGGCGAGCTTCTCGTCGGCAAAAACGCGCTCGATCAGGCGTATATCGACGATTTGCTCAGAAAGGCGGACGGAACTTGTGACAAATCAAGATTCGGCGCGAACGCGATCCTTTCAGTCTCGATGGCGGTCCTGCGAGCGGGAGCGGACGCCTGCGATCTCCCGCTTTACCGCTACGTCGGCGGCGTTTTCGCGCGCACGATGCCGATTCCGATGATGAACGTTCTGAACGGCGGCGCGCACGCGGACAATCCGCTCGACGTGCAGGAATTCATGATCGTACCGCACGGTTTTGCCGATTTCGGGGAGAGGATCCGCGCAGGCGTCACGGTCTATCACGCGCTGAAACAGATTTTGAAGGAAAAAGGACTTTCGACCGCGGTCGGGGACGAGGGCGGATTCGCGCCTGCCCTTAAAAACGATACGGACGCGCTCGACCTGCTCGTCAAGGCGATCGGAAGCGCGGGATTCATCCCCGGAAAAGAGATCTCGCTCGCCCTCGACGTCGCCTCGAGCGAATGGTTTGACAACGGGATCTACCGGCTTCCGAAGGCGCAAACCGTTTTCAGCGCGGACGAGTTATCGTCGCATTACTCCGATCTTCTGCGGAAATATCCGATCGTTTCGATCGAGGACCCGTTCTCGGAGGACGACTTCCCCGCTTATCAGCGCTTCGATCCCGCCGGAAAGGACGTGATGATCGTCGGGGACGATCTGTTCGTCACGAACACGTCGCGCATCAAGGAAGGGATCGCCAAAGGGGCGGCGAACGCCGTTTTAATCAAGCCGAATCAGATAGGCACCGTCAGCGAGACCTTTGACGCCGTGCGACTTGCCGAAAAGAGCGGCTATAAAACGGTCATGTCCCACAGGAGCGCAGACACGGAGGACTCAACGATCGCGGATCTCGCCGTCGGTCTTTCCTGCGGATTTATCAAGACGGGTGCGCCCGCGCGAAGCGAGCGCGTTTCCAAATATAACCGCCTTCTGAAGATCGGCGAGGAACTCTCCGAAAGTGCGATTTTGGGGGACAAATAACGAAAAGCGGCACCTGTCGGTGCCGCTTTTCGATTACGTCCTTCAGATCCTGCAGCCGTTCGGGCAGCCCTTGTCAAAGGACGGGTTGCAAAGATAAAAATTCTTCTTGTCGACGAACGTATCCTGCGTCATTCTGAGCGAATCCGCGAAGCGCTGGAAGTGCACGATCTCGCGCTCTCTCAAAAACTTCAGCGGGTCGAGCACGTCGGGATCGTCGGTCAGACGGATCAGATTGTCGTAGGTCACGCGCGCCTTCTGCTCGGCGGCAAGATCGTCCGTCAGATCCGCGATCACGTCGCCTTTGATGCCGAGTCCCGCCGCTGAGAACGGGAATCCGGACGCCGCCGTCGGATAGACGCCCGTCGTATGGTCGACGAAATAGACGTCGAAGCCGGATTTTTTGATCTCTTCGGGAGTCAGATTGCGCGTCAGCTGATAGATGATCGCGGACACGATTTCTATATGCCCGAGCTCCTCGGTTCCCACGTCCGTGAGCATTCCGACGACGCGGCGGTCGGGCATACTGTATCTCTGCTGCAGATAACGCGAGGACGCGCTCATTTCTCCGTCGGGTCCGCCGACCTGGCTGATGATCAGTTTTGCGAGCGCGGGGTTCGGATTCTTGATTCTGACGGGGTATTGCAGTTTCTTTTCATAGGTCCACATCAGGTATTCGCCTCCATTTCCCACGGCCACGGAGACAGCGTCCACAAAAAGCGGTCGCCCTTCGTGCTTTTGACGGTCAGCGGGCCGTAATGTTCTTCAAAAAAGTCCGTCGCCTCTTGTGCCTGTTTCTGCATTCCGATATAATAATCGAGCGCCTCGTGATCCTCGGGATAAGCGTCGAGATAGAGGTTCGCTTCGTGCGCCGCGAAGCACTTTTCCTGCACGTTTCCGAGCGCTTTCATTCTGTCGGTCATATCAGCATCCTCCCTGCCTGAAGGGCAGATCGAGTTTTTCAAAGAGCGTTCCGTGCAAAAGCGCTTTTTCGGGGGCGTACAGTCCCTCGAAGCGCTCACTCGGCGCGTAGACCATCGCCAAAGAGGGATACGCGTGCTTATCGTCCGTGTTTACGGCCGGTCTTTCGGCAGGGCGTACACCCGTTTGAACGGATCCGTACGCGCCCGTGTGATACGGCGTCCCGATCCTTTGCCTGACGTTCATTTTATAATCCATTTTCAGGAGCATTCCTTTCTTCGTTGGAACTCGGAAACGCCCGCCGTCACGCGTGCGTTTCCTTTTTCATTCTATGCAGAGCGCTTTTATTGGTGTGTTGACAAACGGACAAAGGCGATGTATAATAAGGCAAAGATCAGTATTTTCGAGGAAACGATGGACAAAAAACGCTTTGCCGAGATCTGCGATTCCTACAACGACGCGGACAAGGACAGAAACAGCATCGGGCTTTTATCCGAAAAGACGATGCACGCCGTGATCAAGCGGTACCTTGAAAAGGGTCACGAGCAGTACGCGGAGCAGAAGATCGGAAAATATCACGCGGATCTTTTTCACGACGGCGAAATCGCCGAGATCCAGACGCGGCAGTTCGGGCGCCTTCGCGACAAACTCGCCTTCTTTCTGCCCGATTACCCCGTGACGGTCGTCTATCCGATCCCGAAGGAGCGCTCCGTTTCGTGGATCGACCCGAAGACGGGCGATATTTCGAAGCCGCGCAAGAGTCCGAAGCGCGGAAAGGCGACGGACGTCTTTTACGAGCTTTATCAGATCCGCGAGTTCATGACGCATGAGAATTTTCACTTAAAGCTATTGCTTGTCAACGTCTGCGACTACAGGATGCTCTCAAACAGCGTGAAGAACCCAAAAAAAGGCTCCGTGCGCTACGAACGTCTGCCAATCGAATTATGTGACGAGATCGACATTGACCGCCCCTGCGACTATTTTCAGATCGTACCGTACCTCGAGGGTGAGTTCACCTGCAAGGATTTCGCGTCGGCTGCCAAAATGGACGTCGATTCGGCGCGGGTCGCGATCAATCTTTTGATGCCTTTGGGACTTACGGAGCTTTGCGGCAAGGACGGCAAAAAATACCTCTACCGCTTTTTGAAAAAGCCCGGAGAGCAATAAAAATATCCCGGCGGATTTTGAAAATCCGTCGGGATTCTTTTTGTTTTACAGTTCCTCGACCGATACGACACCCGGCAGAGCCGACAGCTCTCCGAGCATCTGCGGTCCTTCCGATTTCTTCGGGATCTGCAGGGAGAAGATGACGCAGGGGTTGTGAACGCCCGCCTTCGCCGATTTCGTGATCTCCATATCGACGATCGTGGTGCCCGTTTCGGTGACGTAGCGCGTGAGCTCCCCGAGCGTCTGCGATTCCGTATATTCGACGAAAACGTTCAGAAGCTTCGATTTGCTCATAATGAAGTATTCGACGCGCGAGAAGCAAAGCTCCGCGAGCATAATGAGCAGAACGGCGAGCAGCGCCGCCTCAAAATATCCCGCGCCGACGGCAAGTCCCGCGATCGCGGACGCCCAAAGGCCCGCAGCGGTCGTCAGACCCTTGACCTGTCTGTTCTTCGTGACGATGATCGTTCCGGCGCCCAAAAAGCCGATGCCGGCGATGACCTGTGCGCCGAGTCTTCCCGGATCCGTGAAAAAGCCCTGTGCGAGCAGGAATTCGCTCGTCATAACGGTCATCGAAGCGCCGAGAGATACGAGAATGTGCGTGCGGAAGCCGGCGGGACGGCGTTTATGCTCACGCTCGATGCCGACGACGCCGCCGCATACCATCGCGACGAAAACCTTGAAAAGCAGCGCCCAGAACGTGTCTACGCCGCGAAGAGAATCAAGAAAATGAAACATAGTCGACCTCCTTATACTTCCTCGATGGTTTTGACGTTTTCAAGGGACGCGAGCGCCGTTATGACCTGCATGTGCGGCTGGCGCTTCGGCAGACGGATCGAGAAGACCGCCCCCGGCAGTTCTCCCTGCGTCTGCGTCCTGCGTTTGATCTCCACGTCGAAAATGCGGATATCGTTCTTCTTGATCGTCTCGACGATGCCGCCGAGGTCGTCAATGCTCATAAATTCCACGTAAAGGTTGATATTGCGCGCGCGGTTGACGACGAACGTTTCGATGCGCGCGAAGACGATGATCGTTACGACGATCATGAGAGAACCGAGCACGGCGCCTTCAATGAAGCCGCCGCCGACGGCAAGTCCCATAGAGGCTGCCGCCCACATTCCCGCCGCGGTCGTCAGACCCTTGACCTCCTGTCTGCCCGTTACGATGATCGTACCGGCGCCCAAAAAGCCGATGCCGTTGATGACCTGCGCGCCGAAACGCGCCGTATCGACGTTGACCGTTCCGTGATAGCGGTAGAACAGATACTGGCTGAGGATCATCGTCAGCGCGGCGCCCATGCACACGAGCATGTGCGTGCGAAAGCCTGCGGGTCTTCTCTTCTGACCGCGCTCGATACCGATCACGGCACCGCAGAATGCCGCAAGGATCAGACGTATTGCCAGTGCGCCGAGATTGTTGATATCGCGCACGTATTCAAAAAACGCACCCTGTAACATAATGATAAATCCTTTCGGAGATCTTCGTTTATTTTATTTCCACGTTTACACGTCGTGCTTGCCGGAATCTTTCTTCAGCGTAAAGGTGAATTCACACCATTCTCCCGCCTTGCTGCTGACGCCGATCGTCTCGCCGTGGGCGTCGATGATCGTTTTGGCGATATACATTCCGAGCCCGACGCCCGTTTTGTCAAGGCCTCTGCTCTTGTCTCCCTTATAGAAGCGGTCGAAGACGTGCGGCAGATCCTCCGCGGGGATCCCCTGCCCCTCGTTATAGACGGACACGCGGATCTTCTTATCGCGCTCCGCGATCGAAACGGCGTATTTCCCGCCCTCACGCGAAAACTTGACCGCGTTGTCGCAGATGTTGTAGAGGATCTGATAGATCGCGTCGTGATCGGCGACGGCGATCATTCTGTCCTCGTCTGTTTCAAACGAAACGTCGAGCTTCTTATCGTCGATGCGCTGCTCGAACGAGATGAGGATCTGACGCGCCATTTCGCAGATATCGAACGGCTGCATATTGAACTTGCGCTCGCCCGCCTGGATGCGCGAAATATCGAGCAGCGAGGAGACGAGTCTTGATAGTCTTCTTACCTCGGTCGCGATGATGTTCAGATAATAATCGTATTTTTCCGGTGGGATCGCGCCGTCGAGGATGCCGTCGATGAAGCCGGAGATCGTCGTCATCGGTGTGCGGAGATCGTGAGAGACGTTCGCCAAAAACGTTCTTCTCGTATCCTCGAGCGTTTCGACGGACGACGCCATATTGTTGAACGCCATCGCGAGCTCCGCGATCTCGTCGCTGCCGTGCACGGGAACGCGCACGTCCATGTGTCCCGCGCCGAATTCCTTCGCCGCCTTCGACATTTCCCTGAGCGGCGCGACGGTTCTTTCGCTGATGAAGTAACTCGCGATGATCGCGCCGCACATGACCCACATACAGGCCATCAGAAGCATTTTGATCGTGGAGGTCACGAGCGCATCGACGTTGTCGGTCGTGGAGACCGCCCCGACGACCCCGACGGGAACGCCGGCGTACGTACCGACCTT
>JAZLHQ010000087.1:0-8504 GCA_045616925.1 Eubacteriales bacterium
GTAATCGTTGTCTTCGATCTTCTTGACGAGAAGAGCCTTCGTCTTGTCGAAGAGCTCGCCGTCGACGAGTCCGAAGTGCAGGGCGAGCAGGTAAGCGGTCTGTGATTTTTCGGTGATCTCGCCGTCCCTGACGTATCTTTCGGCGAAGCTTTCCTTGATCTTCGAGAGCAGTTCCTTGTATTTCTTCACCTTGTAGGATTTGCCGAGGATCTTGCTGAACGCGATCATGAGACGCGTGTCGTACGCGTAGTAGCAGAGACTGATGTAGCTCTTGTCCGTGTCCTCGTAGCAGAGCCAGTCACCGTATCTCTCTTTGGGACCGCGCATACCGAAGGCAGAGAGCGCCGTCATATAGGCGTCCATCGCGTCGTAGTTCTCTTCGACGATCTCCTTGCTGCCGTACATCAGCCACATCTTGTAGGGAACGATCACGCCGGCGTCCGCCCACGCGGCGCCGCCCTCGGAGCTGCTGCGCACGCTCGGGCATACGGAGGGATAGAAACCGTTCGTCTGCGCGTCGCGGCAGTCGGTCGTCCACTTGCGCATGAATTCGTAAATATCGGCGTTGTAGGCGGCGGCGTGGCAGAAGATCTCCGTGTCGCCCGTCCAGCCGAGGCGCTCGTCGCGCTGCGGGCAGTCGGTCGGGACGTAGAGGTAGTTCGAGCGCTGACCCCAGAGGAGGTTTGAATAGAGCTTGTTGACTTCTTCGTTGCTGCAGGAGAAGGCGCCGACCTCGCGGCAGACGCTTCCGATGACCTGACCGACGACCTTTCTGACCTCGAATTCGCCGTCAGCGGACAGTTCGAGATAACGAAGACCGTAGAAGGTGTGCGAGGGAGCGTAACTCTGCGCACCGCCCGCAGAGACGTATTTGATCCGCGCGAGAGCGGAGCGGTAGTTTTCGATGTAAATGGAATTCTTGGGGCCGTCGTTGCCGCGCTCACGCGAGCCGCTGTCGTTGAGCATTTCGCCGACGAAGCCCTCGATGACCGTGCCTTTTTCGGCGACGATCTCAAAATACGGTCTTCCGGTAAAGTTCTGCCCAAAGTCAAGCAGGAGGCATTCGCCCTTTTGGACCTTCAAAACTTCGCAGTTTTGACCGATCGCGCGCTTCTTTTCGATCGCCTCGCCGAAATCCGTGCCGTTTTTGCGCGCGCCCTTCTGAATGACCGCGCTCTGCGGACGCAGACTGAGCTCTTCACGCACCTTGACGGGCGCGCCGAAATACGGGCAGATCACGCCCTCGTAATCGGTGACGACAGAGGCCTTTTCCCACTTGACCGCCTTCGGATCGGAGGTGTCGTCGGGGAGCGTCGCATCGAAATATTCACCGTCCCAGATGTCCGCGCGGCGGATCCTGCCGCCGATCGTCGTGTTCCACGTCTCGTCGGTCGCGAAGAGGTCCTTCGTGCCGTCCGCGTAGACGACTTCAAGCTCGGCTGCGAGCGCGCAGGACTTCGAGCCGAAGCGGCCGAAGGAGATGCGTCCGCTCCACCAACCGGTGCTGACGCGAGCGACAAGATAGTTGCCGGTCTTTTTGAGATAGTCCGAAACGTCGTATTCGATCTCGAAAACGCGTTTGTCGTATTGCGTCCAGCCGGGGGTCAGTTCCAGATCGCCGATTCTTTTGCCGTTGATGAAGAAGTTGTAGATGCCGAGGGCGCTGACGCGCAGAACGGCGCTTTCGGTCTTCTTCGGGAAAGAGATCTTTTTCGAGAAGAGCGCGATGCCGGGACCGGGCTCAAAAGACGCCGTTTTCGCGTTGTACGTCTTATGCTCCCAGACCTTCGGATCGTTGACGTGGGAATCCTGCGGGTTAAAAATGAACTTGCCTGCTTTCATGGGAAAACCTCCTCGTGACGAGATATGATTTCATTTCACTGATTTATTTTATCACGCCCGCGCGCGCAAGTCAATACGAGTCATTAAATTTTGTAAAAAGAATTGACAAAACCCGCAAATATGTTATAATGGAAACGCTATGAAGAAAGGGAAATACTATGTTTTTGGATCGCTTCGGAAAAACCCGCTATAAAATCAATCTGCATACGCACACGACGTCGTCCGACGGGATGCTGACGCCGGAGTCCGCGCTTTCGCTTTACGCGTGCGCGGGTTACGACGGCATCGCGCTCACGGATCACTGGTATTTCCGCGAAAGTTCGGAAAAGACGGACGAATCGGGGATCACCGTTCTGTCGGGCGTCGAATACAACGTCGGCTCGCACGACGCTGCGGCAGGTGTCGTCCATATCGTCGCGATCGGATGTGAAAGGGAACCCGCGGTCACAAGGGAAATGCAGACGCAGGAGATCGTCGACGCCATTTTGAAGGAGAACGGACTCCCGATCCTCGCGCATCCCGCGTGGTCTTTGAACGAGCCCGCCGATATGGCGAAGATCAAGGGCTATTTCGCGACGGAGATCTATAACACGACTTCGGATTATTACAACAACGACCGCCCGTATTCCGGCTATTTCGTCGACTGCATGATGCTCAGGAATATCGTTTTCCCGCTCGTCGCGTCGGACGATACGCACGTTTACGGCGACGATTCGACCGGCTCCGCGACGATGGTCGCCGCGAAGTCCGATTCCGTCAAAGACCTTCTCGAGGGTCTCAGGAGCGGCGATTTCTACTGCACGACGGGTCCCGAAGTGCATATCAGACTCGAAGACGACGGGCTCGTGCACGTCTATTCATCGCCCGTTTCGAAGATCTCGGTCTTCTCTGCGTCCGTGTGGGCGCCGAACAGAAGGATCGACGGCAAAAATCTGACGGAACTCGTTTACGCGCCCGCCGACGCCGACACGTACGTGCGCGCCGAGGTGACGGACGCCGAGGGCAGAACGGGCTACACGAACTTCATTAAAGTAAAATGATCACGATCACGAAAGAAAACGAAAAAGAGATCTTCGACGCCGGCTACCCCTGCATCGTTCCGTTTCTGATGACCGAAACGGACGGGGACGTCGCGTTCGAGATCTACGACGGGGCGGAAGACCTCTTAAACGATTTTATCGCCCGCTTCGAGGGCGAGTATTTCGGCGACCGCGCTCTTGTGTGGCTCGACGAAAAGATCCGTCCGTATCTTCAAAAGAACGGATTTTACCGCGAAAAATACGGGATCCTGCGGTGGTATCATCAGTTTATGCTGACACCGGGAGACGAAGTCGACACGTCGCTGATCCTTCCCGAAACGCAGAAGATCACCGAAAAGATCCCATCACAGACGCTATTGAAAGCGGACGAAATGCTCAAAAACGGCAGCGATGTCTTCGGCGTCGTCGAAAACGGGAAGGTCGTGTCTCTTGCCGCCGTCAACGAAAACGTGTCCGGCGGATGCAGCGAGATCACGGTCGAGACCGCGCCTGCCTTCAGAAAGCGCGGCTTCGGCGCCTCGAATACGGCGGCGCTCGCCGCAAGTCTTCTTGAAAAAGGCGAAACTGTCGCGTATTGCTGCAGCCGCTATAATCGCGGATCGATACGGATCGCGCGCGCGGTCGGCTTTCGCGACGCGGGCAGATTTTACGCGATCGACGCGTATCCCGTCGAATCCTGACCCGTGACACCTCATCAGTCGCCTTCGGCGACAGCTTCCCCTTAGGGGAAGCCGAGAAAATCTTGCCTTCCCCAGCGGGGAAGGTGTCGTGCAAAGCACGACGGATGAGGAGAGCAAATGAAAGATGATGTTTGCACCGATCCGTAGGGGCGATGTGAGTTGCGCACGGAGGTGCGCAATCTCGTTTGATCGCCCGCGAAACGGCATAGACAATTTTTATCGAAAAAGGAGGACAAGAAATGGCATTTGACGCCGGAATGGTGCACGCGATCGCGCACGAACTCAACGAAAAACTGTCAAAGGGACGCGTGGAACGCGTCAACCAGCCCGAAAAAGACGAGATCGTACTGCTAGCACATAATCAGAAAAACGGCTACCGCCTGTCGATCTGCGCGTCCTCCAATAACCCGCGCGTGTGCCTGACGTCCGAAAATAAGGAAAATCCGCCCGCGCCGCCGCAGTTCTGCATCGTTCTGCGCAAATATCTGACGGGCGCGCGGATCGGAGAGATCAGACAAATCGGCTTCGAGCGCGTCCTGCGTATGGATTTCGACGCGCGCGACGAGATGGGCTTTTATAGCCCCGTCTGCCTCTTCTGCGAGATCATGGGCAAGTACAGCAACCTCGTTTTCTGCGACGGAAACGAGAAGATTCTTGCGGTTCTGCGCCCCGTCGACTTCACGACGAGCTCGAAGCGACAGCTTCTGCCGGGAATGAAATACGAACTGCCGCCCGCGCAGGACAAACGCGATCCGACGACCGAAACGAGGGAAGGTTTCAGACGCCTTCTTTCGGAAAAGGGCGAGGATTATCCGCCCGATAAATTCATCACGGCAAATTATATCGGCATTTCGGCGCTCAACGCGCGCGAAATGGCGCTTGCGGGCAGAAACGGACTTGAAGACGCGTTCTTCGCGTTCACGGATGCGATCGGCTCCGACCGGTACGTCCCGACCCTGCTTTCCGACGAAACGGGAAGGCCGAAGGAATATAACTTCCTGCCGATCACCCAGTACGGCGGCGCCTTCCGGGAGAAGACGTTCGAAAGCGTCTCCGAAATGATCGAAGCGTACTTTTCGGCGAAGGATCAGAGCGAGCATACGCATCAGCGCGCGGGAGATCTGTTCAGACTTCTCGAAAACCATAAAGGCAGACTCGAGCGCAAAATGCAGGCGCAGCGCGACGAACTTCTGCTCTGCGATCAGAAGGACGCTTATAAGCGCGCGGGAGATCTTCTGACCGCGAGCATTTATATGCTGAAACGCGGAATGGAACAGGTGACGCTCACCGATTATTACGAAGAAAACGCGCCGGAGGTGACGATTTCGCTCGATAAACGTCTGACCCCCGCGCAGAACGCGCAGGCGTACTATAAAAAATACAACAAAGCGAAAAACGCGCAGAAAGCGCTGACGGAGCAGCTGAAGATCGCCGGGAACGAACTCGATTTCGTCGAAAGCGAGCTCGATCTTCTGTCCCGCGCGCAGGGCGCCGCGGAGCTTTCCGAGCTCCGATCCGAGCTTCTGCAGGCGGGTTATATCCGCACGGGCGGCAGAAAGCCGATGCCGAAATCCGCACCCGCCGTCAAGCCGCACGAATTCGTGACGAGCGGGGGCTATCGTCTGCTCGTCGGCAAGAACAACGTGCAGAACGATCAGCTGACCTTCAGGATCGCCGAAAAGAACGACTGGTGGTTCCATATCAAGGGCGCGCCGGGCTCGCACGTACTGCTCGTCGGCGCGAAGGAAGAGCCGTCCGCCGAAGATTTTACGGAGGCGGCGACCGTCGCCGCGATCTTCTCGTCGGGCGCCGACTCGCCGAAGACCGAGGTCGACTATACGCAGGTCAGAAACCTGCACAAGCCGGCGGGCGCGAAGCCGGGATTCGTCACCTATACGGTCTATTGGAGCGCAGTCGTCACGCCAGACCGCGATCTGCTCGAAAAACTCAAAAAAGACGGAAAATAAGCGATAAATTCCTCCGAGATCGGCAATAATCGGTATGAGACCGATTATTGAGAACGGAGGTATTTTTATGTGTTCGGAGAAAAACGGGCCCGACACGCGCAAAGTGATCCTGATCGGCGCGGGATTCGTCGGGATGTCCTTCGCCTACGCGCTTTTGACGTCCCGCGTCGCGCAGGAGCTCGGGATCATCGATCAAGACGAAAGAAAAGCGCGCGGAGAGGCGATGGATCTCAACCACGGACTTGCCTTTTCGGGCGGCAATATGAAGATATGGGCGGCGACTTACGAAGACTGCGCGGACGCGGACGTCGTCGTTCTCGCGGCGGGAGTTTCGCAGAAGGAAGGGGAGACGCGCGCGGATCTTCTGAAGCGAAACGCCGGGGTCTTCGACGCGATCCTTACGAAATTGAACGCTTCGGGCTTTGACGGTGTGATCGTCGTCGCCACCAATCCCGTAGACGTGATGACGGCGATCGTGCGGAGAAAAACGGGACTTGTGCCGACGCGCGTGATCGGCACGGGCACGACGCTCGACACGGCGCGCCTGCGCTATCTGCTCGGCTCCTATATGGGCGTCGCGCCGCAGAATATTCACGCCTACGTCATCGGCGAGCACGGGGATTCCGAACTCGTCGCGTGGTCGCAGGCGTATGTCTCGACGAAAAGCATTCTGTCGGTCTGCAGATCGGGGGAAAACGATTTCTCCTTCGAGGATCTCGACAGGATCGCGACGGACGTCCGGAACGCCGCCTACGAGATCATCGCCGCCAAGCGCGCGACGTATTACGGCATCGGACTTGCGCTGCTCCGTATCGTGCGCGCGATTTTTGAAGACGAAAGATGCATTCTGACCGTCAGCGCACCGCTCGCCGGAGAATACGGAGAGGAGGGGGTCAGCGCGGGCGTGCCCGCCGTCATCGGCAAGGAAGGGATCCGGAAAATCATTTCCCTCGACCTCGTAAAATCGGAAAAGGACGCGTTTTCAAAGTCCTGCCGCGTGATCAGAGATCTGACCGAATCGGCGCTTTCGGGATCGGGAATCACGAAAAATCTGCAGAAATAGGGCAGAATACGCAAAAAAGTGCCGAAATCCGCCGCCGAATTGTTGACAATCCCGCATTTTTGTGATAAAATGAGCCCGTATCCAAAAGAATGGCGAAACGGGGGGTGATGCCGGTGGAAACGGCCGTTAAAAAAGAATTGTGGGACGTCTACGACATCGACGGCCATCTGATCGAGAATCGCGTTTCCGTGCGCGGCAGTCACGATCTGAGAAAAAACGAATATCACCTCGTCGTTTACGTCTGGATCATCAACGACAGGAACGAACTGATCATCTCAAGACGCCAGAAGGGAAAAGCGTTCGAAGGAATGTGGGAATGCACCGGCGGCTGCGCGCAGAAGGGCGATACCTCGCTCGGCGCCGCGATCAGAGAGGTGAAAGAGGAACTCGGTGTCACGCTCGATCCCGCAAACGGGGAGCGTTTCTGCCGTTATATCCGCGATTTCCCGGCGGGTGCCGGCGCGATCTGCGACGTCTGGGTCTTCCGTCAGAACGTCGATCCGAAGGATTTCATCCTGCAGCCCGAAGAGGTTTCCGAAGCGAAGATCGTTCCGATCACGGAATTTCTCGAAATGATCCGCAGCGCAGAGGGCGTGCGCCGCTATTCGTACGCCGAGGCGCTCTACGCCAAATATTGTAAAAACAGATGAATGAAAGGAAAAAACGATGAATAAAACAGAATTGATCCGTTCGGTCGCCGAAAAGACCGGACTTCGCAAAATTGAAGCGGAGGCGGCGGTGAACGCCGTTCTCGATTGCGTCTCGGGCGCCGTATCGTCCGGCGAGGACGTGCGCCTCAGCGGCTTCGGCACGTTTGAGATCAAAACGCGCGCAAAGCGTCAGGGCGTCAACCCGAAGACCGGGGAAAAGATCGAGATCCCCGAAAAGGACTACGTTTCCTTCCGCGCGGGCAGCATGATGGAAGTCAGTGCCGACGCGCGCAGATCTTGAGACGGGCATATCTGAAAAGACCGGCGGCGTTTTCATGCGCCGCCTTTTTGCTTTGCCTTTTCGCGGGCGCTTATTATACGTCCGTTTTCAAGTGGATCAGTGCGCTGATCCTGCTTTTGATCGGCGCAGCGATCCTCTTTTTGTCGAAAAAAGGCGGATCTTCGCGCCTTTGGACGCTTCTTCCGCTCGCCGTTTCTTTGGCGCTCCTTCTCTCGTATTTCTCGTACGATCTGGGCTTCGTGCGCCGCGCGGAGCGTTTTTCGGGTGAAAAAACGTGTACCTTCACCGTGACGAAAACGGTGAAAAACGACCCGTATTTCGCGGTTTTCGAGATCACGCTCGACACGGTCGGAAACGAAAAAACGGATCTTCGCGCGGAGCTCGTCACGGCGTTCGACGCGGCGTACGGGGAGGGAAGCCGCTACCGGGCAAACCTTTCGCTCGAGAAAGCCGGCCGGAGCGCCTTTTCGAAGGGCTTTACGCTCAACGCCTATCAGGAAGCTTCGGACGCCGTATTTTTGGAGAGCGGCGTTTCGGATTTTCCGTACACGGCAATCTCAAAACTGCACGCGCGCGTCTCGGCGCGCTTCAAAGCTTACCTCGACCCCGACAGCGCGGGGATCGCCGAAGCGCTCCTCGACGGCGAACGCGCCGATCTGCCGGGCAGATTCACGCGTCCGTTCCGCGAACTGGGACTCTCCCACCTGCTCGCGATCAGCGGACTGCATCTCTCCGTTTTATTCGGACTCTTGGCGATCCTTCTGAAAAAAACGGGCGCTTCCTTGAAGCTCCGGATCTGCGTTCTGACGCCGCTGCTTTTCGCTTACGTATTTCTGACGGACTTCGCGCCGTCGGTCATCCGCGCGTCTCTGATGCTCTTTTTTACGTATTTGGCGTCGTTTGCCAAAAGAAAGAGCGACCCCGTCACGTCGCTCCTTTTGTCCGTTTCGCTGATCTGCCT
>JAZLHQ010000088.1:0-3709 GCA_045616925.1 Eubacteriales bacterium
ACGCGGGGATCAGGATCTCTTCGAGAAAATCGCAGTTTCCGAACGCGCCGCTGCGGATCCTGCCGACCTTGTTGAAGCCGACCTTGACGGGAATTTTTACGATGCGGTCGGCGCAGGTGCCGACGCCGTCGAGCTTGTAACCGCCGCCGAGGAAGGCAAGTCCCACGGATTCTTTTCTCTCTGCCATTTCGATGACCGCGTTTCTGATCTCATTGTCTGTCATAATGACCCTCCATAAAAAATGGGTCGGGGCGCCCGTATTGCGACAGACGCCCCGACCGGAACTCTATCGCTTTAAGCTTTAGCACTTTGCCGTCACGGTAAGTTGCTGTGCATTCACAGAGCTTAATCTCTCCTGCACTCCTGATAGATGAAAGGTGTGATTCACTTTTGCAAGCGTATTATAGCACGCCCGTCCCGCATAAGTCAACAACTTTTCGAAATATTTTTTTGAGGCCGCCAAATGCGCGTTTTTGCAATCTTGTGTCCTATTTTTGTCCCGCAGCTTCGTATATAATGGGCTTGCAAAAAAGAAAAAGAGGTACGAAAATATGGAAAAACATCCCGATTATCACAAACGCGACCTTTTGCTGTGCGGCGATATCTTCGAAGGAACGGTCGAAAACGCTATCTCCCAAATACTTGAAATCAACGCGGACGACGACGAAAAAGCAGCCGCTTACAAAGAATTCGAGCGCAGACCGATCCGCCTTTTCATCAATTCCTACGGCGGGAGCGTTTACGACGGTCTTGCGCTCGTGGACGTTATCCGCCAAAGCCGTACGCCCGTTCACACGATCGCGGTCGGCGCGTGCATGAGTATGGCGCTGTGGGTATGGCTCTCGGGGCAAGAGCGGCTCGTCGGCGAATCCGCGACTCTGATGTTCCACGATCTTTCGACTGTTGCCTTCGGCAAAACGGAGGGAATCAAGCAGGAACTGAAGGAGACCATACGTCTGCAGGAAATGCTCGTCTCCGAGATCGTTTCCAAATCCGACGTGAAAGAAGAAACGCTCAGAGATTACATCACGAGAAAGGCCGAGTGGTTCATCTCCGCCAAAGAGGCGCTTGAGTTGAAACTCGCGGATCGCTGTTACGAATAAAAGTCGCCCGCCGATGTTGACATTTCGAAAAGGAAATGCTATACTGAAGCCGGAAAAAAGGAAAGGCGGCGAAAAAATGGACAGTCTCGAACCGAAAAAACTGGCGCTGCTCAGAATTCTCGAAATTCTCAGCGAAGAAAGCGATTGCGATCATCCGCTTATGCAGGAGAAGATCGTCGGTCTTCTTGACGAAAGATACGGCATCTCGATCGAACGCAAGGCAGTCGGCAGAAATCTCGCGCTCCTGAAGGACGCGGGCTTCTCCATAGAATCCGACCGCAGGGGAAGCTACCTCTCGGAGCGCACGTTCGAGGACTCCGAACTGCGCCTTCTGATCGACGGCGTCCTCGCAAGCAGGCATATCGCCGTCAATCACTCAAAGGATCTGATCGAAAAGCTGTCGGGGCTCTCAAACCGCTATTTCAAGAAGCATTTAAGGCACGTCTGCTCGGTGAATGAATGGAGTAAAACCGAGAATAAAACGCTTTTTTACAGCATCGACGTGATCGACGAGGCGATCGAAAACGGGAAAACGGTCGAATACGATTACAACAAGTACGCCACCGACAAAAAGCTCCACAAAACTTCGCGTCAGACGATCAGTCCGTACCAGCTGCTCCTGCACAATCAGCGCTATTATCTGATGGGCTACAATAAAAAATGGGATCATATCGTCTATCACCGCCTCGACCGGATCACGAACATCACGGTCGGCGAAGAAAAATCGGTGCCGCTCGAAACGCTGCCCGGATATGAGGAGGGGGTAGACTACCGCCGTCTGGCCGTTTCGATGCCGTATATGTACACCGATACGCCCGAGCGGACGATCTTTGTGGCAAGCAAGGGCGCGATGGATCAGATCATCGACTGGTTCGGCACGGACATCGACGTAACGGAGCTCGACGACGAAAACGTCAGAGTTTCGCTCACCGTGAGCCCGACCGCGATGACGTACTGGGCGCTGCAGTACGCCGACTGCGTGACGGTCCTTGCGCCCGAAAGCCTGCGCCTGAAGATCGCCGACGTTCTCAAATCCGCCGTCGGGAATTACGAAAAAACCAGCGGTAAGCTTTGATACAGATCCTTTCATACTGATTTACGGAGATGATTTTATGAAAAATGCAGATACTGTCGATAACATCGGCACGGGCGCTCGCTCATCGGAAGTGAAAATCCACGGCGGAGAGCCGCTGCGCGTGCTTTTCATCGGCAACAGCCTTACTTACTACAATTCCATGCCCGATATCGTCGGAAAACTCGGCACTCTGGCGGGCAGAAAAATCGAAGTCGCGTCGGCCACGAAGGGAAGCGGTACGATGTGCCAGCAGATTTCCGACTCGACGGAAGTCGGACGGCAAGTCCGTGATCTGCTGAAAGAAAAATGGGATTACGTCGTGATCCAGCCCTCAAGACGCATCACAGAGAAGGACGACACGGTCAGACAAGCCGAATTTGCCGCCGGCAAGATCCTTGACGCGATGATCAAAAATGCCGGCGCCCAAACGCTGATATACTGCACGTGGGGCAACAATACCGGAAAATCCAAAATTTTTGAAATGCTTCCCGACGGAGTCGGATCCAAAGCGACCGACTCGTTCCCGATCACGCAGGACGATCACTCCTCGTATATGCAGTCGGTATGCCGCGAATACTGCGGCGTACTCGGAGCCGAAATGGTGGACTGCGCCGAGCTTTTCAGATACTTGATGAAGAATCAGAAGGCTTATAACGTCTACTACACGGATGACCGTCATCCTTCGCTTTACGGCTCGTTTGCCGTCGCCTGCGCGTTTTATTCTTATTTCTACGGCGAATCGGCAGCCGTGCCCGCCGCAAAATACGAGGGGATCGATCCCGCGGGCGCCGCCGGAATCCTTGCAGAAGCGGCCGCTCACGTCGTTCTGGGCGCAGAAAAGCCGCGGCGTCACGCGCCCGATTTTTGACATTTCGCGCAAAAAAGTCGTTTCTGCGGTTGAAAAAGAGAAAAATGTGTGTTATAATAAGAGAAAAAGTGCAAAAGAGGTAAAAAATATGGAAAAAGTCAGAATTCAGGACGACCTTTATCAATACGTCAACGCGGAATGGCTCGAAAACGCGGTCATCCCCGACGACAAGCCGACGACCGGCGGCTTTGCCGACCTCGACAAGGAGGTCGAAGAATTGCTTATCGGCGACTTCAACGAGATGGCGAAGTCCGGCAAGTTCCCCGGCGAAGAGGTCAGACGCGCCGTCACCCTTTTCGGCATCGCAAAGGACGAAAAAAGACGCAAAAGAGAGGGCATCCGTCCCGCGCTCAAGTCTTTGTCGAAGATCGACAAGCTGACGAACGTCTCGTCCTTCAACCGCCGTCTCAAGGAACTCGTGACCGAAGGCTATCCGCTGCCGTTCTCGATCAGCGTCGACGCCGATATGAAGGACACCCGGCATCACTGCGTGATGCTGCAGGGTCCGAGCGTGATCCTCCCCGACACGACCTACTACAAGGAAGAAATGGCGAAGCAGAAGGAAGCCATCCTCGCCGTCTGGGTGAGTATGGCGAAAAAACTGCTTTCGCACACGCGTCTTTCCGAGGAGGACGCCGACCGGTACGTCTCCGACGCGCTCGC
>JAZLHQ010000089.1:0-3179 GCA_045616925.1 Eubacteriales bacterium
GATGGCTTACGAAAACGGACTGCTCGGTATCCACGCACCGATCAAGATCCGCGTCTCGAAAGAGATCAACGGTGAAACGAAGACCGGCATCATCGACGCGACCCTCGGCCGTCTGATCTTCAACCAGGCGATCCCGCAGGATCTCGGATTCGTCGATCGCTCGAAGCCCGAAAACGATCTCGCACTCGAGGTCGCGTTCACCTGCGGCAAGAAGCAGCTCGGTCAGATCGTCGACAGAACGATCAAGATGCACGGCTCCGATATGACCGCGCAGGTCCTTGATAATATCAAATCCATGGGTTATAAGTACTCGACGAAGGCTTCGATCTCCATTTCCATCGCGGACGTGGACGTCCCCTCCAAGAAGTACGAACTCGTTTCTCAGGCAGAACACGACGTGGAAGTCATCCACAAGCACTTCCTGCGCGGTGAACTGACCGAAGAAGAGCGTTATAAGGGCGTCGTTTCCATTTGGGAACAGTGCACGAAGGACGTCGTCGAAGCGCTGCAGCAGTCCTTCGACCGTTATAACCCGATCAAGATGATGGCAGACTCCGGTGCCCGCGGTAACATGACGCAGATGCGTCAGCTCGCAGGTATCCGCGGACTGATGCAGACCGCAACCGGTCACACCATCGAACTCCCCGTTAAATCGAACTTCCGTGAAGGTCTTAATATCCTCGAATACTTCATGGCTGCACGTTCCGCGCGTAAAGCGCTGTCCGATACCGCACTGCGTACCGCAGACTCCGGATATCTGACGAGACGTCTCGTCGACGTTTCTCAGGACGTCATCATCCGTGAAGAGAACTGCGGAACCCGCAAGGGTATCACCGTTCGCGACATCGTGGACGGACAGGAAGTCATCGAAAAACTCGTTGACCGTCTGGTCGGACGTTACATCATCGGCGACGTCGTCAATCCGACGACCGGCGAAGTCATCGTTCCGGACGACACCATGATCTCCATCAAGCAGGCTGACGCGATCGTCGCCGCCGGCATCAAGGAAGTCAACGTCCGTACGATCCTGCAGTGCAGATGCCGCTTCGGCGTTTGCTCGCACTGCTACGGCTCCGATATGGCGACCGGCAAGAAGGTCAACGTCGGCGAAGCGGTCGGTATCATCGCGGCACAGTCCATCGGTGAGCCGGGTACGCAGCTGACGATGAGAAACTTCCACACCGGCGGTGTTGCAGGTGCAAGCGATATCACGCAGGGTCTGCCGCGTGTCGAGGAACTGTTCGAAGCACGCCGTCCGAAGAAGACCGCGACCATCGCGGAGATCTCCGGTACCGTTTCTCTCAGCGAGAACAAGCGCGCGAGAGTCATCACGATCAACAATCCCGCAACCGAAGAGACGGTTGCATACCAGATCCCGTTCGGAACCCGCGTGATCGTCACCGACGGTCAGTACGTGACGAAGGGCGATGCCGTGACCGAAGGTTACTTCGCTCCGCAGGATATCACCCGCGTTAAGGGTCTTGATGCCGTTTACGATTATATCATCCGCGAAGTGCAGCGCGTTTACCGTCTGCAGTCCGTTGAAATCAACGACAAGCACATCGAAGTCATCGCACGTCAGATGACCCGTAAGGTGCGCGTTGACGATCCGGGCGACACCACGCTTCTCACCGGAACGATCGCAGACATCATCGATATCGAGGTTCAGAACGAAGAGATCCAGGCGCGCATTGACGCCGGCGAGCGTACGCTTCGCCCGGCGACCTACACGCCCGTCCTGCTCGGTATCACGAAGGCAGCTCTTTCTACGGAGTCCTTCCTGTCCGCGGCATCCTTCCAGGAGACCACGAAGGTCCTCACCGAAGCGGCGATCGCCGGCAAGGTCGACCATCTGCTCGGTCTCAAGGAGAACGTCATCATCGGTAAGCTGATCCCCGCGGGAACCGGTCTTGCCCGTTACCGTGACGTCGAAGTCACCAAAGTTGCTGAGGCGGAAGAAAACGCCGAAGAAAACGTAGGCGACTGAAGCAATAAACCCAAGCGCGCAGAGTGATCTGCGCGCTTTTTTTTGAAAAATCCGTGATAATTCGCAAAAACACCCGTTGACAAATTTATCACTTAGTGATATAATAGACGTATCCAGTAAAAAAGATATGATGAAAGGGAAGATCCATCCATGGAAAGATACGAGATCTTACTTAAAAAGGAATTGAATCCCACTGTCACGCTGATGAAGATCTACGCGCCCTACGTCGCCAAAAAGGCGCAGCCGGGCCAGTTCATCATTCTGCGCGTCGATGAAGACGGCGAGCGTATCCCGCTGACCGTCGCGGGCTACGACAGAGAAAAGGGTACCGTCACGATCATTTTCCAGATCGTCGGCGCGACGACCGAACTTCTCAATCACAAAAACGAGGGCGAATGCCTCGCCGATTTCGTCGGACCGCTCGGCGTTGCGACCGAACTTGAGGGACTCAAGGACGTCTGCATCGTAGGCGGCGGCGTCGGCTGCGCGATCGCGCTCCCAATCGCCGAGAAACTGCACGAAATGGGCTGCCGCGTCCATTCGATCATCGGCTTCCGCAATAAGGATCTTCTGATCCTCGAAGACGAGTTCAGAAAAGCGTCCGACACGCTGACCGTGATGACGGACGACGGCTCTTACGGCAGACAGGGCGTCGTCACGCTGCCTCTCAAAGAAGAGCTCGAAGCGGGACATAAATACGATAAGGTCATCACGATCGGACCGCTGGTCATGATGAAATTCGTCGTTGCGACGACGCGTCCTTTCGGCGTGCCGACGACCGTTTCGATGAACCCCATTATGATCGACGGCACGGGAATGTGCGGCGGATGCCGCCTGACCGTCGGCGGACAGACGAAATTTGCCTGCGTTGACGGACCCGATTTCGACGGCTTTGAGGTCGATTTCGACGAAGCGATGCAGCGCTCGACGATGTACCGCGATTTTGAACGTCACGCATACGAAAAAACGTGCAATCTCTTCAAAAAGGAGGGCAACTGAGATGGCTTTCAATATGAATCCGAAGAAAAATCCGATGCCCTCGCAGGATCCGCTCGTTCGCGCCCACAATTTCGACGAAGTCGCGCTCGGCTATACCGAGGAGATCGCGCTCGACGAAGCGATGCGCTGCCTCAACTGCAAGAATATGCCCTGCGTCGGCGGATGCCCCGTTAAGATCCACATTCCCGCGTTC
>JAZLHQ010000090.1:0-4088 GCA_045616925.1 Eubacteriales bacterium
GGCCTCCGACTTCTGCTGCTTGACGAGCTTGGAGGCGAAATCGTAGAATTTGTCGTCCGCGGTCGAGGGGTAGACGCCGAAGGTCATTTCGCCGTCGTCGGTGACGGCGCAGAGCATTTTAGGATCCTGCACCGTGACGAGCGTGAAGTCACGCACGTGCGATGCGTCGACCTCGTAGATCCAGAAAATGCGGGAGCCGGTCTCGATTGCTCTCTTGCGGATCGCGGGCAGGTTTTCCTTCAGCCAGTTGTTGACGTCGGGCAGTTCCTTGCGCGTCTTGATCGCCTGTGCGGGAGGAACGGTCAGACCGAAATGTCTCAGATATGCGGAAACGGAGCGGCGGGAGACGCCCGCGCCGGTCACGTTGCACATCAGTTCTCTGACGTCGGTGCGCGTCCAGAGCTCGTGCATACCGATGTTCTCGCGGCGGGGGAAGGAGTTGACGATCCGAAGAACGATCTCTTCCTCCTGCTCGGAGGTCAGGATGACGTCGGACGAGTTGTCGATGCTGTCGTAGGTCGCGCTGTAACGCTCGAACGCCTTGAGGATCGCGTTGACCTCGTCTTCGGAGACGCCCGTGTTTTCGCTGATGCTCTTGACGGACTTGCCCGAAACGGAGCGCATCACGATATCCTGCTGCTGCTGCGCGGGAAGACCGCTCTCGGCGCAGGCAAAGTGACGCAGCTGCTCGGCGAGGCGGTGACGGCGCTCGGCCTCCAATTTTCTCTGGGTGGCGATGAGGTTCTGTCTCGCCTGCTCGTCGCTTCTGTGGTGCAGATAGCGTCTGCGCATCACGACGTACGAAATGATGCACGCAAGGATCGGGATATAGAAGATGAGTGAAACGATCATGATCGTTTTCGCCTCAGCCTTCGCCGCGAGCATGATGATCGCGGTGATGAGCGCGGCGACGAAGAGCGCGGCAGGCGGGATCAGACCCGGCAGCTTGCTCTTCTGCCTCGTCAGTTGATATTCACAGTAAACACCTGCGGCTCCGATCGCCAGCGCCGCGAGGATCAGGATCACATACAGCATAGAAAACCTCTTCTCACTATATAATTACTTTGTCAATTATATAAGATTTCGGCGGGTTTGTCAATAGTTTACGCAATAATCGCCGTTTCTTTCGCCAAAGAAACGGTCTGCAGGATGCTTTCAGCGGGTTTGAGCCTCAAAATAATATGCCTTGCAGCCGTGCGCGTTGATCTTCATTCCGGCGAAGCCGTCGAAATCGGCCTTTTCATCCGTCCAAAGCTCCTTTCCGCTGATCTTGCCGTCGACTTCAAACTCGGAAAGAGGGATTTCGATATCGCTTTCGCCGTCCGAAAGGTTGAAAACGGTGAGATAGAAGCCGCCATTTGCCGAGGAGGCGATAAAGACCGCGTGCTCCTGCCCGTTGATCTCACGGCGAAAAACCTGATGCGTATTCCGCGCATACAGGTGCATATCGAGCACGTCGCGGTTCGTCAGGAGCGAAAGCGTGAACGCGTCGTTTGAGGGAAGGTCGCCGCCCATGATCAGAGGCGAGCGGATGATGCTCCAAAGCGTCATGACCGTATATTGCTCGTCTTTTGTGAATCGCGTGCGGTTATCTTTGGAATCGCACTGCCGGATCGCGCCGAAGGGGAGCATATCCGCGTCCGGCCAATGTCCGGCGCCCGCGTGGGCAGACCATTTTTCCGCGCGCGCGAACATTTTGTAGAGCGCTTTCCATTCGTCCCAGAAATCGCCGGTGATGCGCCACATATTGCAGTTTTGTTTGTAAAATTCCGCTTTTTCGAGCAGCGCGGGTCCGGGTGACGCGCTGAAGACCATCTCACGACCGCAGTTTTTGATGCACTCCGAGATCAGTCTGAACTCGTCCTCGTGGTGCGGGATCTCTCTGCAGAGGTCGTCGCACTTGATGAAATCCACGCCCCAGGAGGCGTAAAGCTCGAAGATCGAGGCGTAATATGCGCGCGCGCCCTCTTTGGCGGGATTCACGCCGTACATATCGGTGTTCCACGTGCAGGCGTCGACGATCTGTAGATTCGCGCCCTCGTGCTTGACGGACGTCCCGGCGATCTGATCGGCGGTCTTATCGGAGCCCTTGATCTTCATCTTCGCGTGCACCGCTTTTCTCGGAATGCCGCGCATGATGTGGATGCCGAATTTGAGTCCGAGCGAGTGAACGTATGCCGCAAGATCCGCAAAACCTTTTCCGCCGGCGGACGACGGGAAGCGGTTTTCGGCGGGAATGAGTCTTGCGTATTCGTCGACGCATACGTCCGCGAAATCGTGATAGAAATGGCTGTCTGCGGTCGGCTCGTACCACTGGATATCGACGCAGACGTACTCCCAGCCGTACTCTTTCAGATATTTCGCCATATATTCGGCGTTTTTGCGGACGGTCGCTTCGTCAACGGAAGCGCCGTAACAGTCCCAACTGTTCCAGCCCATCGGTGAAGTTTTTGCAATCATGGTTTCGTCTCACTTTCCATACGTTTTTTGTATCATTTGCTTCTGATGATATCGCCCGCCGAGAGCGGGAAGGGGACGGCGATCGAAAAGTGCATATAGGGATGCGGGCAGGAGTCGATCGCCTCGCCCGAATCGTTTCTCATATCGGAAGCGATCATCGTCTGCCCCGTTTTTCCGGGGTGCAGGACTTCGACCGTATCGCCGCTGAGGAATTTATTCTTCTGCACGCAAGTCGCGCGCCCCGTTCCGGGATCGTAGTCAAGGACAGTCGCGAAATACGTCTGCTCGGTCAGATATCCGGGGGTCGTGACGGTATTGGCGACGGTCAAGGGATCGTCGAACCAGTAGCCCGTGCAGTACTCTCTGTGCGTGACGCTTTCAAGCTCCTTTTCCCAGAGCGGATCGAAGCTGAAATTCGCGGGATCCTTTTGATAGGCGTCCATCGCCATTCTGTACGTGTTCGCGCAGACCGCCGTATAGTAGGCGGATTTCATACGCCCCTCGACCTTGAACGAGGATACTCCCGATTCCATCAGTTCGGGGACGTGCGCGATCATATTCATATCCTTGCTCGACATGATGAACGTGCCGTTTTCGTGCTCCTCTACGGGGAAGCGCAGCCCCGGACGCTTGATTTCTTCGATCTCGTACATCTTGTATTCCCATCTGCACGGCTGGGCGCAGGCGCCGTGATTGGCGTCTCTGCCGACGAAGTGATTGGAAAGCAGGCAGCGTCCGCTGAACGATACGCACATCGAGCCGTGTATGAAGCACTCGAGCTCGAGCGTATCGGGCACGCGGCGGCGGATCTCTCTGACCTTTTCGAGCGTCAGCTCTCTCGCGAGCACGACGCGCGAGGCGCCGAGATTATGCCAGAAGACGCAGTCGCGGTCGGAGACGGCGCCCGCCTGTGTCGACACGTGCAGAGCAACGTCGGGCAGGATCTCTTTGGCGAGCGTGAAGACGGCGGGATCCGCGATGATGAGCGCGTCCGGCTTCACTTGGCGGAGAAATTTCAGATATTCTTCCAGTGCGTCGAATTCGTCCGTATAGGGCGAGACGTTGACGGTGACGTACATTTTTTTGCCGCGCTCATGGACGTATTCCGAAGCTTTTACGAGTTCTTCTTCGGTGAAATTGCCGGCGGCGCCGCGCATACCGAAATTTTTTCCGGCGAGGTAGACGGCGTCCGCTCCGAAAAGGAGCGCGGATCTTAATTTTTCGAAATTGCCCGCAGGCAGTAAAAGTTCAGGCATAATTCCTCCGGATTCGGGAAAAGAAATTGTGATTATCTCGTAGAGGCGATCACTGATCGCCCGCCGAGCGGTTCGTTTAACCGTAGGGCAAACGGGCGACCAACGGTCGCCCCTACGGGTTTGTGCGAACAACGCGTATATCCCGCAGGGATCGGCGTTGAGCTGCGCACGGACGTGCGCAATCTCGTTCGACGTCCCGTGCCGACTCTATTTTACATCATTTTGCGTAAAAAGTAAAGAAAATTTCCATAATTGTCTTGACTTTTTTTACGAGCGGGGATATAATATCTAAAAATGCCGTGAAGCGTCGGCAAGTACCCGAAAAATTGCGTCAAGAGAGCGGAATCAAAGGCTGAGAGTTCCGCCGCAAAG
>JAZLHQ010000091.1:0-2770 GCA_045616925.1 Eubacteriales bacterium
GTCAAAATCCTCGCCCGTGCCGTTGATAAGCGCCCATTCGGGGTGCTTTTTTTCTTCGATCGTGTTGAAAAGGAGACTGTAATAGGCAACGGTGCGGATCCCGCCCTCACGGCAGAGATCGAAAAGTTTGCGCATCCGGTCTTCTTTTCCGATGAACGCGGGGTGCATTTCGCCCGATTTCGTCGGGTAGTAGCAATAGCCCGTGTGCGCCTGCACGTAGAGCATCGCCGCATTGACGTGGGCAAGCTTCAGATCGTCGAAATAATCATCGGGATCGAATTCGGCAAGAAAACGGTCGTCGTCTGCCGAGATATGCATATCGACGAGCGAGCGTCTGTATAAATTTTCATACCAGTTCCGCACGGCATGATCCTCCTTCTTATGCGTTTTGCACACTTCCACAAATGTCATTATAGCACAATTTTTCAAATTTGGCAAGGGATTATCCATACATTTTGCGGCGATTGCACAAAAATATGACAATCGCGGACAAATTGTCCGTTTTTATTGTTTGGCACTTGTGCTACAATGATACTGTGATAAACTGTCGGATTTTGACAAAAAAATACGATCCGACGCAAAAAAGGACGAAATATGCATTTACTTGAACAAATTCTCAAAGAAAACAGGATCGTGAAGGGCGCGAAGATCACGCACCTTCTTTCCTCCGCGATCCTCGGCGTCTGCGGACTCCTCATTCTGATTGTTTTCCCATTTGACAAAACGGTCGCGCAGATCTTCATCAGCGGATGCTGTATGCTCGTCGGCTGCGCCGACATCTACGGCTATTTTTCGAACGACCTCTACCGCCTCGCGTTCCAGTCGGATCTCGCGATCGGCGCGTTCAACATAATTTTCGGCGCGCTGCTCATCTCGATGCCCGACAGGATCGCCGTTCTGATGCCCTGCACGGTCGGGCTCATCGTCATTCTCGACGGTACGAACAAGCTGCAGATCGCCGTCGAAGGCAAGCGTTTCGGAATGCGCTTCTGGGCGATCATTCTCGCGCTGTCGATCGCCGAGATCCTCGCGGGCGCCGCCGGGATCGTGTGCGTCTATTACGACGTCGACACGCTTCACTCGATGGGCGCCTCGATGGCAGTGTCCGGCGGCGTCAACTTCTGGACCACGATGTACACCGTAAAATTGCGCCGTCTGACCGGAGAATTTGATGAAAAAGACGGCAAAAAGGAGCAGAAATGACTGAAAACGTGATCGACGCTGCCCTTTGGGCGCGCATGATGCGCGCGGGCGCCGCCGAGCTTTATAAAAACAAACAAACGATCAACGATCTGAACGTCTTCCCGATCCCCGACGGGGACACGGGTGACAATATGTACATGACGGTCCGCGCGGGCGTGATCGAGCCCGAAGAGAATGAAACGCTCGGCGAACTCGCCGTCCGGATGGCTCAAAAGAATCTGCTCGGCGCGAGAGGCAATTCGGGCGTGATCCTGTCGCGCTTCCTCTACGGCGTGTCCGCCGCCCTTTCGGGGCTCGAAATTGCCGACGCGGAAGCGCTCGGAAAAGCGTTTGAAAACGGCGTTTCCGAAGCGTACCGCGCCGTCTCGCAGCCGAAGGAGGGAACGATCCTGACCGTTCTGCGCGAGGCTTCCGAAAAAGCTTTTGGTGAAAAAACGGTTTCGACGTTTTTCGACAAATTTCTCGCCGAAGGCAAGGCGTCTCTGAAAAAAACGCCCGATCTTCTGCCCGTACTCAAGAAAGCGGGCGTCGTCGATTCCGGCGGCGCGGGGCTTTTACTGATCGTCGGCGGTATGTACAAGGCGCTCGACGGCGGGGAGATCGCGCTCGCGGACGATTCTCCCGAAAAAGCGCGGGAGATCGACCTTGACAAATTCACGAGCGACAGCGAGCTTAAATTCGGCTACTGCACGGAGCTGCTCGTTCGTCTGCAGAGCAAAAAAGTCGACGTCGGAAATTACGACGTCAAGGAACTGATCGCCTATCTCGAAACGGTCGGCGAATCGGTCGTCGCGTTCAGGACGGGCTCGATCGTCAAACTGCACGTCCACACGATGACGCCCGAAAAGGTGCTTGAATATTGCCACACGATCGGCGAATTTCTGACCCTCAAGATCGAAAATATGATGCTCGAGCATCACGAGGTCGTCCCCGAAACGCCGGACGCGTCCGAATACCGCGTCGATGCCGCGCAAAAAGAATACGCGATCGTCGTCTGCGCGTGCGGAGAGGGGCTTAAGCAGACGTTTCTCGACTTCGGCGTCGACGAGGTCGTTTCGGGCGGGCAGAGCATGAATCCGAGTGCCGAGGCGTTCCTCGACGCGATCGGAAGAGCGAACGCGAAGACGGTCTTCCTTTTGCCCAACAATCCGAACGTGATCCTTGCCGCCGAACAGGCGCGGGATCTCGCAAAAGGGCGCGACGTTCGCGTGATCCGTACGGCGTCGGTCGGCGACGGACTCGCCGCCCTTTCGATGGCGGATCTCGTCGAAGGCGATCCGGACGCCGCCGAGGAATCTCTCAAAAACGGAATGGCGGGCGTTCTGACCGCGCAGATCTCGAAATGCGTCCGAAACGCAGAGATCGACGGAGTCGATCTCGAAAAGGACGATTATATCGGTTTTGCGGGCAAGGAGATCCTCGCACACGGGGAAAAACGCCTCGAAACCGCCGAAAAAACGCTCGACGGGATGGACGTTTCCGCGCACGATATTCTCATGATCATCCGCGGAAAGGACTGCGACGAAAGCGAGGCGCGGGAACTCTCCTCCTACGTGCGCAAAAAGTA
>JAZLHQ010000092.1:0-7783 GCA_045616925.1 Eubacteriales bacterium
GTATGCTGCTCATCACGGGTCCGAATATGGCGGGTAAATCGACCTATATGCGTCAGATCGCGCTCATCTGCGTGATGGCGCAGATCGGCTCGTTCGTTCCGGCGAGCGACGCGCGCATCGGCATCGTCGATAAACTCTTCACGAGAGTCGGCGCGTCCGATGACCTCGCGAGCGGACAGTCGACCTTCATGCTCGAAATGACGGAGGTCGCTGGGATTCTCAAGAATGCAACTCCCCGATCCCTCATCATTTACGACGAGGTCGGCAGAGGCACGTCGACCTACGACGGCATGGCGATCGCCAAATCCGTCTGCGAATATACCGCCGGCAAAAAGATCGGCGCGAGATGCCTCTTCGCAACGCATTATCACGAACTGATCGAACTGGAAGGTCAGTGCGAAGGCGTGCTCAATTATTCGATCGCCGCGAGAAAGAAAGAAAACGGCGTCGTATTCCTCAGAAAGATCGTCAGAGGCGGCGCGGACGATTCCTACGGCATCGAGGTCGCGCAGCTCGCGGGCGTGCCGCGGGAAGTCGTCAAGCGCGCGAAAGAGATCCTTTCGGCGCTCGTTGAAGAGAACGGCAAGCCGAAGGTCACGCATAAGAACGACGACCGCGGACTCGTCTCGTACAGTATGGAAGACTATATGAATCAGCAGATCGCCGATCAGCTGCGCAAGACGGATCTCAATTCGCTGACGCCGCTCGACGCGCTCAATCTGCTCGCCGAACTCAAGAAAATGGCAAATTAAAAAGGATTTTACGTAAAAAATGGGAATCATCAACGTACTTGATTTTCAGGTCGCCAACCTGATCGCCGCCGGCGAGGTCGTGGAACGGCCCGCCTCGGCGGTCAAGGAACTCATGGAGAACGCGGTTGACGCGGGGGCGACCGATATCGCCGTCGAGATCAAACGCGGCGGTATCGCCTTCATGCGCGTGACGGACAACGGCTGCGGTATGTCGAAAGAAGATCTGCCCGTGTGCATCAAACGGCACGCGACGAGTAAGATACACGACGGCAGGGATCTCGACGGGATCGCGACGCTCGGATTCCGCGGGGAAGCGCTCGCGGCGATCTGCTCGGTCTCCGATATGCGCATTATGACGCGCAGAGCCGAAGATCCGCTCGGTATGATGATGACCTGTAAGGGCGGACAGATCGTTGATCTATCGGAGGTCGGCGGCGCCGTCGGCACCACGGTCATCCTTGAGAATTTGTTCGCAAACGTGCCCGCGCGCCGTAAATTCCTCAAAAAGGACAGTTCCGAAGCGATGGCGGTCACGGCGGTCGCCGAGCGCATGGCACTGTCAAGACCCGATATCTCGATGCGCCTCATCATTGACGGCGTGCCGAAGTTTTCGACTCCCGGCAACGGGCAGGTACTCGACGTGATCCACGCCGTCATCGGCAGGGAATTTTCCTCCCGCTTAACGCTCATTCACGGAATGAACGACGGCATCGAGGTGCAGGGCTATATCGGAAGACCCGACAACGTACGCTCAAACCGCAATTATCAGATCTTCTTCATCAACGGGCGCTACGTGCGCTCCAAGACCGCGACGGCTGCGCTTGAGCAGGCGTTCAGTTCTTACCTCGAAACCGAGAAATTTCCCGCCTGCGTGCTTTATATCACGATCCACCCGAGCTTCGTGGACGTGAACGTCCACCCGACGAAGCTCGAAGTCAAGTTTTCGAACGAACAGGCGGTTTTCGACGCCGTGTATTGCGCCGTCAGAAACGCGCTCGTCGATTCCTCGGAGCGCGCGCAGATCCAGCTCGAACCCGAGCAGATGAAGCCCGAGGACCGTTCGCTCTACAACGCCTTCGTGCCGGTCTACGACCGCGTCGACGGCGCGGATCCCGGAAAAGTATCGCAGAGCAAACTCTTCGACCTGCCGGTCGCAGGCGACGAAGTGACGGATCAGCCGGGAGAAAAAATGCAGCCGTCCGCGGAATTGACGAAGGCAAATCCGGTTTCCGAGCCGGTCGAAACGCCGAAAAACGAACCGCTACAGTCGGCTCCGTTCACCGTCGACGGCGGAAGCCGCGGGGAATTCCGCTTCACCTCCGAATTCGAGCAGATGAACGAAGAAGTCCCGCATTTTATCAAAGCGCAGGAGAAGGTCGATCCGCCGAAGGAAGACAAAAATCCCTATCTCTTCTCGCTCGCGTCGCTCGCGAGTGAGGTGAATCCGGATCAGAACCTATCGTATTCGCTCCTCGGCATCGCGTTCAACGCCTATATCATCGTCGAACTCGAAAACAAGATCTGGCTGATCGACAAACACGCGGCGCACGAGCGCATCCTCTTTGAGGATATGAAAAAGATCATGAAGGCGCAGAAGGCGGACGCGCAGACGCTGCTCATTCCGCTTTCGGTCGAACTGACGCCCGAGGAAGAATCGGCGGCGCGTGATTTCGAAAACGAGATCACGTCGCTCGGATTTTCGTACGGGATCGACGACGGCCGTTTGAACGTCACGACCGTCCCCGCGCGTCTTTCGTCGGATTCGGCTTACGATATGCTCGTCAGCATGCTCGGGGCGCTCGCGTCCGGAACGGGAAGCGTGACCTCCGCCAAAAACGTATTTTTCGAAAAAGCGCTTTATCAGGCGTCCTGCAAGGCGGCGATGAAGGCGGGAAGGGACGATTCTGACGTTCATCAGAAATGGCTCGTCGAGCGCCTCTTGTCGATCCCGGACGTCAAATACTGTCCGCACGGAAGACCGGTTCTCTTCGAACTCACCAAAGCGGAGATCGAAAAATATTTCAAGAGGACCTGACCGATGAAAAGCGCAAATACCGAAAAAATCAAAAGAAAACCGATCGAAGCATCCTGCGACAACTGCGAATACTTCGATTTTGACGAGGAATACGGCGAGAACGTCTGCACGCTCGGAGCGGTCTTCGACGAAGACGATTACGCGAAAATGAGCGGCGAAAAATCGCAGTGCCCCTATTTCAAATTTTACGACGAATACAAATCCGTACAAAAACAGAACTGACAAGCGAAAGGAACCGAAATGTTTACGCTTCTGAAAAAAGAAGGAAAAGCGAGAAGAGGCAGATTCGAGACCGTGCATGGCACGATCGAAACGCCCGTCTTTATGAACGTCGGCACGAGCGCCGCGATCAGAGGCGGCGTCTCGACGGACGATCTTCGTGAGATCGGCTGCCAGGTCGAGCTTTCCAACACCTACCATCTGCACATCCGTCCCGGTGACGACGTGGTCTATAAACTCGGCGGCATCCACAAATTTATGAACTGGGATCGCCCGGTTCTGACCGACAGCGGCGGATTTCAGGTCTTTTCGCTCGCAAAACTCAGAAAGATCAAGGAAGAGGGCGTCTATTTCCATTCGCACCTCGACGGCGCAAAGATCTTTATGGGGCCCGAGCAGTCGATGCAGATCCAGTCGCACCTTGCCTCCACGATCGCGATGGCGTTCGACGAATGTATCGAAAACCCCGCGGAATACGACTACACGGCGCGCTCCTGCGAGCGCACGACCCGCTGGCTCAAGCGCTGCAAGGATGAAATGGCGCGTCTCAACAGCCTGCCCGAAACGATCAACAAAAATCAGATGCTCTTCGGCATCAATCAGGGCTCGACGTACGAAAACCTGCGTATCGAGCACATGCAGCAGATCGCAGAACTCGATCTCAACGGCTACGCGATCGGCGGACTTGCCGTCGGTGAGACCGCGGACGAGATGTACGATACGATCGAAAAGGTCGAGCCGTATATGCCCGATAACAAGCCGCGCTATCTGATGGGCGTCGGAACGCCGCAGAACATCCTCGAAGCCGTGCATCGCGGCGTCGATTTCTTCGACTGCGTGATGCCGTCGAGAAACGCGCGTCACGGCAACCTCTTCACGTGGGAGGGCAAGATCACGATCATCAACGAGAAGTACAAACTCGACGCGAATCCGATCTCCCCGACCTGCAATTGTCCCGCGTGCAGAAGCTACAGCCGTGCTTACATCCGTCATCTTCTGAAGGTCGACGAAATGCTCGGTATGCGCCTCTGTGTTCTGCATAACCTCTATTTCTACAACGATCTGATGCAGAAGATCCGCGACGCCCTTGACGGCGGCTATTTCGAAAGCTTTTACCGTACTTATATGCCCATCCTCGGAGAACATCTCTGATAACTTTCGGAAAGGAAAACAGTCATGAAAAAAAGAATTATTGCTTTTGCTTTGCTTTTAGCTGCACTTCTGAGTCTCGTTTCCTGTAAACCCAAAGAAGAAAACGAAGAGGAAATTCCCGAGGATCCGTATCCCGGCTCGCTGAAGATCGACGAATCCTACGTGATCGTCCGTCCCGACCTGACCGATACGTACACGACCAAGGCGGCAACCACGCTGCGAGAAGCGCTCATCAACGCCGGCGTCAACGTCGGCATCTCGACCGACTACGTGACGCGCGGAGAGACCGCGCCCGAAAAAGAGATCCTTGTCGGCAGCTGCAAGCGCGAGATCTCGTACGACCATAAACAACTCAAGGAAGGCGAGTGCTACATCGGAAGCGAAGGGAAGCGCGTCATCATCGACGCGTACGATTCCCGCGCGCTCTTCTCGTTCGTACGCCGCATTTCCGAAGAGTGGGTAAAGACGGTCAAGGAAGACAATGTATTGCTGTTCAACGATGAGATTGCCAACACGCTGCGCACGACCGTCGATAACGTTGCGGTTATCCGCGTGATCTCGCAGAACCTTCGCTGCGCCGACGACGGAAACGGAAACGACGTCAAGGACCGCAAGGTCAGACTCAAGCAGATGATCGAGCAGTATTCTCCCGATCTGATCGGAACGCAGGAGACGACCTCCACGTGGAACAACATCATGAGTTCCTATTTCGGCGCGGAATACGGAATGGTCGGCTGCTCGCGTGACGGCAAAGACGCGAAGACCGGCGAATGGAACACCGTTCTTTACAAGAAATCCCGTTTCGATCTGATCGACAGCGATACGTTCTGGCTGACGGATACTCCCGCCGTAAAATCGAGAGTGGACGGCTCCCTCTGCAACCGCATCTGCACGTGGGCGCTTCTCAAGGATAAGATCACCGGTAAAACCGTTATGATGTGCAATACGCATCTCGACCACGGCGAAGAGAGCGTCAGAACGAAGCAGGCAAAATGCCTGATGAATTACCTCAAGAAGTATATCGGCAAGTATCCGATCTTCCTGACGGGCGACTTCAACACGTTCAGCTCGACCGACGCTTATAGGACGATTGACGAGAAATTCGATGACAGTAAGAAGGGCGCGATCGCGAACACCTCGAGCGTAGGCTATACCTTCCATTCCTACGGCAGTACGCAGAAGGAGATCGATTTCTGCTTCTTCGACGCAAATTTCGCAGAGGCACTCGAATACCACGTCATCAGCGATAAATACAACGGTTACGTGTCCGACCATTACGGACTTTTCGCCGACTTCATACTGAAATAATTAACAGCAAGGAGATTTACCATGAAACGTTTCGCACTTCTTTGCATCCTTTTGGTCGCGTTGATCCTCGCTCTCGCCGCATGCGCCGCCAAAGACGAGCCGAAGACCGGACCCGTCGAAACGACGACCGCGGAAGTCACCGAAGAAATGACGACCGTGCCCGTATCGGCGTCGATCCGCATCCTTTCGCAGAACCTGCGCTGCAGTGACGATCCGAACGGAAACGCCGTCAAAGAGCGCGAGCCCCGTTTCAAGCAGCTGCTTGAAGAATATAAGCCCGATCTCGTCGGCACGCAGGAAACGACTGCCGAATGGGGAAAATATATCTCCAAGACCCTCAAGGAATACGGCTCCGTCGGCTGCTCGAGAGAGGGAAAGAATTCGACCGGCGGCGAATGGAATACCGTTATGTACCGTCTCGACCGCTTCGAACTGCTCGATTCCGATACGTTCTGGCTGTCTTCCACGCCCGAAAAGGTTTCGATGGTCAAATCGTCAAAATGCAAACGTATCTGCACATGGGCACTTCTGAAGGATAAAGAGACGGGTCTTACGCTCCTTTTCTGCAATACGCACCTCGACCACGGCACGGACGAAGTCCGTCAGCAGCAGGCGGGGTATCTGATCGAAGCGCTCAAAGAGTACGTCGGCAACTATCCGATGTTCCTGACGGGCGATTTCAACGCGCTGAACACTTCGCTGCCGTACCAAAAGATCTCCGAGGTCTTCGTGGATTCTCATCTGACGGCGAAAGAGAACGTCTCCGCGATCGACTATACGTATCACGCTTACGAAACGGCCGCGCGCGAGATCGACTTCGTGTTCTACGATCCCGCGTACGCGGTCGCCGATAAGTATCACATCCTGAACGATCAGTACAACGGCTTCGTCTCCGACCATTACGGCGTTCTGGTCGATTTCACCGCGCAGAACCTCAAAGCAGAAAAATAATTCAGCGAAAGGCCGTTTGACTTCAAAAATATCAGAAAATATTACGAAAAACGGCGTAATTTTTAGAAAATATTTCATTTTGGTGTTGACATACAATCAAAAGTGTGCTATACTATGCAAAGTTAAAGGCTACGACGAAGACGGTGTGCGAAAGAGCCTTGCAGAGAGTCGGCGGACGGTGCAAGCCGACGGCGAATTCGCACGGACCCATCCCTTCCGAGCCGGAGGGCTGAAACCCCGAAACGGGCGGTAGGTTTTCCCGTGTTGCCGCGTCAAGGCAGTGGGATTGACAGATCCCGGGAGTGGCGGGTCATCCGCAATTTGAGTGGTACCGCGGTTGTAGAGAATACACCCGTCTCAAAGAAAATTCTTTGAGGCGGGTTTCGTTTTTCCGCCTCGGATCAGTGAAAGGTTTGGTACGAAATGGCAACGGAAAAAGCCTCTGCGCCGGTATCGGGCGCAGCTTCCTCCAAAGACGGGAACAAGCTTCTTGAGGTCGCCGGAAGAATCCGCGAGATGCGCGAGATCTCGGGCATGACCTCTGCCGAAATGGCGAAAAAGACGGAAGTGACCCTTTTCGACTACGAACTGTACGAAGCGGGAAAACTCGATTTCCCGTTTACGTTCCTGCATAAATGCTCGCTCGTGTTCGGCATCGATATGTCGGACCTTCTCGAAGGACAGAGCGCGCATCTTTCGTCCTATACGATCACCCGTAAAGGGCAGGGACAGCAGACCGCCAAAGAAGACGGCATCGAGATCAGTAACCTCGCGCCGATGTTCCGCAATAAGATCGCGGAGCCTTACTGGGTGCGCTACGAATACAGTCCCGATCAGCAGGACAAGCCGATCCATCTGACGAAGCATTCCGGTCAGGAATTCGACTTCGTGATGAGCGGAAGCCTCAAGGTGCAGATCGGCGAGAACGTCGAATATCTCGGCGCCGGCGACAGTATTTACTATAACAGTTCGACTCCGCACGGAATGATCGCCGTCGACGGCAAGGATTGCCTCTTCGTCGCGGTCGTTCTGCCGGGCAGCGATTCGGCGGAGCCGATCATCCGCGATACGCTCTTCCAGAGTCCTTCTCACGAACGTGAAACGGTCAGCGATCGTTTCATCAAAACGACCGAGGACGCAGGCGGACGCCTTCAGACCATTGATTTTGAAAACGAAGATTCCTTCAACTTTGCTTTTGACGTCGTCGACGCGATCGCAAAGCGCGATCCGGAAAAGCTCGCGATGATCTGGGTCTCCGCGAATAAAGAAGAGCGCAGATTCACCTTCAACGATATGAAGCGCGGATCGGCGCAGTGCGCGAACTATTTCAAGTCGATCGGCATCAAAAAGGGCGACCGCGTGATGC
>JAZLHQ010000093.1:0-10053 GCA_045616925.1 Eubacteriales bacterium
ATGGCTACGATCCGACTTCGTCTTCGTCACGGGTATTCTCGACACCGAAATGAGCGCGTGCGTGCAGAGCGCGGCGACTGCCCTGTCGCTTTCGCACAGCTCCGCGTCCGCGTCCGTATATTTCTACGATCCTTATGAAAAACTCCTGCCCGCCGTGCGCTCCGGACACGCGAGCGCGATCGACGCCGTGCGCTACGAGCTCGGCAAAGAGGGCATTTTCGTCAAGGACGCACACCTGTCCGCGTCGGCGGATTCTTCGAAAGAAGGTGAGCGCGTTGGCTGATAAGAATTTCGAGACCGATCCCGGCAAGAAAAATATCTCGTCCGTCAAGGGCAAATACGAAAAAGTGATCCCGAACGATCACCTCTCGAAAGAAGACAAAAAGGCGAGAAAAGAAAAAATGCGCCGGGAAAAGCGCGAAAAACGCCTTCTTGAGCGCAAAAAGCGCAAGGAAATGCGCGAAAAGCGCAAACTTGAAAGAAAGCGCCGCATTCCGGTGCTCTACGATCCCGACAAATCGCTCGCGTTTGAAAACGCCGTGTTCTTCGGCTACGCGCTGCGCTTCTTCTCGATCGCCTTCACCGTTTTCGGCATTACTTACCTCTTCTGCGACAGTTTCACGATGACGAAGAAAACGAATCCCTTCGGCATCGGCGTCAACGGCATCCTGCTCCTTCTCTTCTGCACGGCCGCCGTTACGGGCTTCTCGCTCCTCTTCCTCGGCAAGAAAAAATCGCTGATCGGACTCGGCGTCCTCGCCGTCACGGTCGGGATCTGCTGCCGCTTCGGCTCCTGCAATCCCGTATCGTTCTTTCTCGGCGGCTTTGAGCGCGTCTTCAACACGATGATGCACCACCTCGACGAGCTTGATTTCGCGTCGGCGCCGGACATTTCGCTCGGAGTCGGCGTGCCGAACTCGCTCGCGGGCGAATACACGGGCGGCGTTTATCTGATCGCTTTGCTTCTTTCCCTCATTTTCTCCGCGTTCAGCGCACGGCGCACCCGCATCCTGCCGATGCTCATCTTCGGCGGCGGACTCTGCGTCTTCTGCTTCTCCTACAACCTCTGCGAAGGCAATTTCGGATTCGCGTTCACGCTGACGGGCGCCTGCTCGATTATCGTGCTCGCCGCGTACGATAAGCTCTACGCAAAGCACAGAAAGAACGCAAGAAGCCGCGCGTTCAGCGGCTACGCGTCCGCGCTCGCGGGACTGCTCGCGTTCCTGATCGTTCTGATCCCCGCCGTTTCGATCAACAAGCCGTACCGCGAGATCGGATTCCTGTCGAAGCCGATCAACCGCGCGCGCGCCTACGTCACGACCGTTCTGACGGGCGGAAATCCGCGCAACAATCTGATGAACTCGATGATCGAGACCCGTCCGAACGAACTGAAAGAGCCGGATCTTACGAGCGACATCCTCTTCAACGTCGGCGCGTACACTTCCGATAATATTTATCTGCGTTCGTGGATCGGCGGCGATTACGACGTCAAAAAAGACGAATGGAAAGTGATCTCCGAAGACGATCTTCTCAAAATGCAGAAGGATCTGAAGCCCATCGGCGCTTCAAATTCGTTCACGGGCGACAGCGTGACCGATCTTCTCTACGATCTCTTCGACCAGAAACTTCAGACCGGCAAGAAGGGCGGTCAGACCTACGAATCCCTGCTCGAAAGCTGCGCTTTCGGCGAAAAATTCGCGAAATCGAACAATCAGTTCTGCTACACGTCGACAGTCGTCGATATCGAATACGTGGAGAACTCGGGTCTTCTGTTCGTCCTGCCGTCGGCATTCAGCCCGACGTTCGGCGTAATGGAATACGAAAGCCGCTTCTCCTCTTATCCGAAGGAAATCAACCTCGTGGCGGACGGTATGTACGAGTCCGGCTGGTTCAACCTCTTCAAGAGCTATTCGGCGTTCGCGAACGTCCAGAACTACAAGAGCAAGGGCTACGGCGAATCCGCCGAAAAGCGCGCTTTGTACTACGAGGTCCTCGGCGATTTCATTCTCAATGACCTGAAGGGTCTCGGCGACAGGGAATCGATCCTTGCGGCGTTTGACAAAAAGCTCGCCGCATACGACCTCTACAACAGTTATTTCGGCAACGACGCGCTCGTCTATTACCTCTCGCTTCCGATGAGCGAGCGCATGAGCTGGTATAACAAGTACTACAAACTGATCCCCGCGTACTCGGAATACGTCAGAGAGCATTACACGGATCCCGCGGGCTCCGGCGCCGTCAAGGAGATCGGCGAAATGCTTCGTCCCGGTTTCGAAGCGGCTGAGACGACGCACGACAAGATCATGGTCGTCATGCGCTATTTCAAGAACAATTACACCTATTCCATCTCGCCGAAGCAGTCCGAAACGGGCAGCGAGAGCGCGCTCGACACGTTCCTTCTCGAAACGCACGACGGCTACTGCGTACAGTTCGCGACCGCGGCAACGCTCCTTCTGCGGTATCTCGGTCTGCCCGCACGCTACGTGCAGGGCTACGTCGCCACCGATTTCGGCCCGTCCGACAACGGCTACCGCGAATGCGAGGTCACGGGTCAGGACGCGCACGCGTGGGTCGAGGTCTATATCGACGGTCTCGGCTGGCACCTCTACGACGCGACCCCGACGATGTTCGATTCCCTCTACTACACCCCGACCGTCCGTCCGGATCCCGACGACACGACGAAACCGACCGTCGTGACGACGCCGGACACGACGCCCGAGGAAAGCACGGTCGAGCCGGATACCGATCCCGATGACGTCGGAGAGGAAAAAGAGCCGTTCAACTGGAAGGGTCTTATCCGTCTTATCGTGATCGCCGCGATCGCGATCCTCGTATTTATCTTCCTTTATAAGAAATATACGACGGCGAAGACGATCGAATCGAACCGCCGCTACTTCATCCAGCGCGCGATCTACGGCACGTTCGAGGATCAAGCGGACTTCGATCTCGTCGCCGTGACGATCGGCGACTGCATCATGGACGTTCTGCGCGTCGCGGGATTTGAAAGAAGCGTCGGCGAGACGCCTTCGGACTTTGCCCGCCGCGTCGACGCCGCGTGCGCCGAAAAGCCCCAAAAGAAGAGCAAACGCCTTCTGAAGCTTTACCGCGCACGTCAGAATCTGCCCGAGAGTCTGGAAAGCATCTCAGCACTGATCTCGAAAGAGGAATTCGGCGCGTGCGTCAGCCGCGACGAGCTTGACCGCATGGGCACTTACCTCAAAGAGCGTCAGCGCATCGAATACCGTGCGCTGAATCCGTTCAAGAAATTCTGGTACCGCTACGTGCGCTACATGATCTGATCCCCCCGAAAGGAATTTAATGAAATACGTCTCATGGAACGTCAACGGCATCCGCGCCGTGACGGGAAAAAATTTTATGTCGGACTTTGCGTCTCTCGACGCGGACGTCTTCTGTCTGCAGGAGACGAAGGTGCAGGATGGGCAGATCGAACTCGATCTGCCCGGATATCACCAGTATTGGAACTACGCCGAGCAGAAAGGCTATTCCGGTACGGCGATCTTCACGAAGGTCGAGCCTCTTTCCGTTTCCTTAGGCATCGGGATCCCCGGGCACGACAAGGAAGGGCGCGTCATCACGCTCGAGTTCGAGGATCACTATTTCATCACGGTCTACGTGCCGAACTCGCGCGACGGGCTCGTGCGGCTCGGCTACCGTATGGATTGGGAGGACGCGTTCCTTGCCTATATCAAGGCGCTCGACGAGAAGAAACCCGTCGTTTTCTGCGGGGATCTGAACGTCGCGCACAAGGAGATCGACATCAAAAATCCCTCCGCAAATCACAAAAATCCCGGGTTTACGGACGAAGAACGCGGAAAAATGACGGTTTTGCTCGAAAACGGGTTCGTGGACTCCTTCCGATACCTGCATCCCGACGAAAAGGACGCCTACTCGTGGTGGTCTTACCGCTTCAAAGCGCGCGAGCGGAACGCGGGCTGGCGGATCGACTACTTCATCGTTTCGGAGAAACTGAAAGACCGCATCGCGTCGGCGTCGATCCATTCCGAGATCTTCGGCTCGGATCACTGCCCCGTGGAACTCATTCTGAACTGAACAAGAACAACCCCCGACTCGCGTCGGGGGTTGTTGTTATAAGGGAAATATTTAATTTTCGGGGTGATTTTTCCCGTAATCCGGCGGGAGCAAACGAGATTGCGCACATCCGTGCGCAACTCACGCCCGCCCTACGGGTTTGTGCGAACAATGCAATCATCCGTAGGGTTGGCTCAAGCGCAAAGCGCTTAGGTTCCCTCCCGGAGGGAGGCTTTCCGCGCGGCGCGAACGACGACCCGTTTTTATAACGACAAAATCAATTCCTCGATGAGGAAATAACTGTCGATCTTGGTCGATTTCATCTTCTTGTCCGCTTCGAGACATTTCTCGCAGGCAAGATAAAGATCCTCGGGCGTCTTGCCTCGGATCGCCTGCCGGCGGAGCTTTACGGGATATTCGTGCATTTTGAGCTTCTGCCCGATCTCTTTATCGTCAAGCCCGCGCTCCGAAAGCACCGAAACGTTGTAAAGCTCCGCGCAGATGCGGGAGATCGACGACAAAATCTCAACGGGCTTCTGCTTCTGCTTTTTCATAAGCCCGTAGATCATCAAAGCTTTCCTCGTGTCGTGCGAAAGGATCGCGTTCGCAAAATCGAACGCGCCGTAGACCGCTTGGCTCGTGCAGACGTTTTCGACGATCTCGGAGGTGATCTCCTTGACGCCGTGCGCGTTCGCGTAGGCGGCAAGCTTCTTCGTTTCGTTTGAAAGAACGAACATATCGGCGCAGCAGTAATCGACGATCTGACGGCAAACCTGCGCGTTTGCAAAGCAATTTTCGGCGACGAGATGCTTGTTTACCCACGAAGTGAGCTTCTGCGGCGTCTGCCGTCCGAACTCGACGCAAGAGGCGGCTTTCGCGAGCGCGTTCAGCGCGGCGGACGGTTTTTTCTGCGTGCCGGGATCGAATTCCGACGGAAGCGTGTAGACGATCACCGTGTCCGTTCCGACACCCGAGAGGATCTCGCAGATCCTTGCAAGCGTTTCCTTCGGCATCTTGCGGAAGTTGAAATCGCGGACTTCGATGAGCCGCGAATCGCCGAAAAGCGCAAGGCCCGAACATTCCGCTTCGAGCGCGTCGACGTCCCCGCCCTGCAGGATGACGTGATTGAAGGCGGAAAGATCCCTGTCCGTGTCGAGTTTTTTGCGGAAGGCGTCCAGATAGTGGCGCTTCAGATATTCTTCTTCCCCGTAAAAGAGGTACGCGCCGCCGGACGCCTGTCTGAGAGCCGTATCAAGCTCTTTGGTCGTGATCAGCATGGGACGTCAGTCCTTGCTTTTCAGCAGAGGAAGGTAGATCTTGAAATAATTCGCGCCGGAATAGACCGTCATGAAGGTCATAATGAAGAGCATCGCGTAGGAAACGATCCAATAGTTCCAGAAAAGGGGCTCGATGAACGCGGCGAGAACGAAGATCATCTGCGAAACGGTCTTGATCTTGCCCGCCATGTTGGCGGCGATCACGGCGCCGCCCGCGGATTTCGCGCTCATGCGAAGACCCGTGACGAGCAGTTCACGCAGGAGCTGGATAAAGAGCGCGAACGCTATGCAAACGCAGAAAACGTATTTTGCCTTTTCGGGAGCGATCGGTTCCTCGTCGTTCAGATACGGCGTGCCCATAAAGACGAGAAGGCTCAGCATCGAGCCGAAGATCAGCAGCTTGTCCGCGATCGGATCGAGGAACTTGCCGAAATCGGAGACGAGGTTATATTTGCGCGCGATCTTGCCGTCGAGCATATCGGTCAGAGAGATCAGACCGAACAGGGCGGCGCCGACGATACGCGTCGGAAGCTCTCCCATCAGGGGAAAGAGGCAGATGACCATCAGAACGGGGACCATGACGACGCGGATCACGGTCAGCGTATTGGGTAAATTCTTCGGAACCTTCATAGTTTATACCTTTCTTGTCTTGTATCTTATTCGGCAACGAGCGTGCCGATGAGGTCGTAATCCATAGCTTCTTTGACGCGCACCTTGACGAACTGTCCTTCTTTGAGGCGCTTTTCCGCCGTAAAGTAGACTTTTCCGTCGATGTCGGGCGCATTGTCGGCAGAACGGGCGTAAAACGTCTCGGAGACGGCGTCGAAGCCTTCGACGAGAACGGTCAGGACCTTGCCGATCTTCTTTTCCTGCAATTTCAGAGAGATCTCCATCTGCTCGTTCATCACAAGGTCGTAGCGATCCTGCTTGACCTGCTCGTCGATCTGGTCTTCCATATCGAAGGCGGGCGTATCCTCTTCGGGGCAGAAGGTGAAGGCGCCGAGATGATCGAATTCCGTCTCTTTCACGAATTCGCAGAGCTTCTGCACGTCTTCTTCCGTCTCGCCGGGGAAGCCGACCATCACGGTCGTGCGGATCGAGATCTCCGGGCACGCCTTGCGAAGACGACTGATTGCCGAGGTTATCACTTCGCTGCCGCCGTGGCGATTCATACGATCGAGCACGGGATCGGAGATGTGCTGGATCGGCAGGTCGATATATTTGACGAGCCGGTCGTTCGTTCTGAACTCTTCGCAGAGCTCGTCCGTGATCTTGTCGGGATAGCAGTACATGAGGCGGATCCACGGGATCTGCGTTTCCTTCGTGATCGCTTTGACGAGATCCGCGAGCGCGTAGCGCCCGTAAATATCAAGACCGTAGCGGGAGGTGTCCTGCGCGACGATATTCAGCTCCCTGACGCCCAGTTTTTCGAGATCTTTGGCTTCCGAAACGAGATCTTCGATCGTTCTCGAGCGGAATTTTCCGCGGATGCCGGGGATCGCGCAGTAGGCGCAGCGGTTGTCGCAGCCCTCCGCGATCTTGAGATACGCCGTGTATTCCGGCGTCGTCAGAAGCCGCTCGCCGCCCATCGGCATCATCTCTTTCGGACCGAAAGAGGTGTATTTCTTTTTGTCGTAAGCGGCGTCTGCCGCCTCGCAGATCTTCGCCATCGAGCCGATGCCGAGCACGGCGTCGACCTCGGGGAGTTCCTTGAGGATCTGTTCGCGGTAGCGCTCCGCAAGACAGCCCGTGACGACGATCCCGCGCAGTTTTCTGTGTTTCTTGAGCCACGCGACGTCGAGGATCGCGTCGATCGACTCCTGCTTCGCGCTCTCCATGAAGCCGCAGGTGTTGACGATGATGACGTCCGCTTCGATATCCTCGGGGGTGACTTCCCAGCCGCCTTCGATCAGCATTTTGAGCATTACCTCGGTGTCGACCTGGTTTTTCGGGCATCCGAGGGAGATAAATCCGATTTTTTTCATATAAAACCTTCTGTTCTGAACACTTTTTACTTTTTCCACGTCATCGGGGAGAAGAGCAGGAGCATCGGGAAGATCTCAAGACGTCCGGCGATCATATCGAAGATCAGAACGAGTTTTGAGAAATTGCCGAAGAAGCCGTAGTTCCCCGTCGGGCCGACTTTCGCAAGTCCCGGACCCACGTTGTTGATCGTCGCGGCGATCGCCGTGAAGTTCGTCGTCAGATCCTGCCCTTCGATCGACAAGAGCAGAAGCGAAACGACGTATACGATCGCAAACGTCGCGTAATAAGCGAAGACGGAACGCACGGTCTCGGCGGGCACGGGTGCGCCGTCGAGCGTTACGTTTTTGACGTGGCGCGGATGCAGCTGCTTGCGCATTTCGCGGCGGATGCCCTTGAAAAGGATCATCACGCGCGACATTTTCGTGCCGCCCGCCGTGCCGCCCGCCATACCGCCGACGAACATCAGGGAAACGAGGATCGTCTTCGAGAGATTGCTCCAGAGATTGAAATCCGCGGTCGCGAATCCCGTCGTCGACATCACGGTCGCGACCGAGAAGATCGAATGGTGGAAGGATTCGGCAAAGCCCGAAAACGTGCCGCCGATGCGCTCGGCGGTCGCGATCACGAGCGACGCGCCGAATACGAGCGACAAAAACGTGATCAGCTCGGAATTGAACGCCTTGCGGATATTTCCGGTCAGAAGCAGCCAGTAGCAGGCAAAATTGATCGCGAACAGGATCATAAAGACCGTGACGATCGTCTGCTGCGCCCACGGCATACTCGCAAAGCTGTCGTTCTTGAAGCCGAAGCCGCCGGTTCCGGCGGTTGCGATTGCCGTATTGAGCGCGTTAAAGACGGGCATTTTCGCGATGAGAAGCGCCGCGAACTGGAGAATCGTCAGCGCGAAATAGATGACGTAGAGGATGAGTGCCGTCGTTCTCACGCGCGGAACGAGCTTGCTGACGGAGGGTCCGGGGCTTTCCGCCTTCATGATGTGCATATTCTGTCCGCCGCTGAGCGGTAAAAACGCCATGATGAAGACGAGCACGCCCATACCGCCGACCCAGTGCATGAAGCTGCGCCACATAATGACCGCTTTCGGCAGGCTCTCGACCTCGGAAAGGATCGAGGCGCCCGTCGTCGTAAAGCCGGACGAGGCTTCGAACAGCGCGTCGATATAGGAGGGGATCGCGCCGCAGAGCGTCATCGGCAGGGCGCCGAAGAGCGAGAGCAGGATCCACGAAAGGGAGACGATCACGAATCCCTCTCTCGCGTACAAAACCGTATTTTCCGGTTTTTTCCATTTGAGAAGGTGGCCAATAGCAGCGCAGATCGCCGCCGTCAGCAAAAACCACAGCAAAACGCTCCATTCTTTGAAGCAGAGCGCCGTCAGACACGGCACAAGCAGAAATCCCGCTTCGAACAGAAGCAGCCAGCCCTGTACGTATCGGATCATTTTGAAGTTCATTTTTTACGTCCCTTCGGTTTCTTATTCAAGAATGTCCGTTGCGTCGTGCAGCGGCATCATTTCGCTGACGACGACGACGGAATCGCCCGGCTCGATCGTATCGTGGCCGCGCGGAATAATGACCTTTCCCGCGCGCATAATCGCGGCGATCAGCACGTTTTTCTTAAAGTGAAGCTCGAGCAGCGGGCGTCCGGTGAGCGCCGACGGCTCCTTGATCATAAATTCGGAGGCCTCCACCTTGCCGGGGATGACGCTGTACATCGTTTCCATATTGCTTCCGATCGTGCCTTCCTTCGCGCGCACGTAGCGAACGATCTGTTCGGACATCACGGTGCGCGGGAAAACGGTCGCGTCGAGATCGAGATGGCGGATCATATCCTCGTAGTCGGGGCGGTTGATGCGCGTGACGATCTTGCCGCTGCACTCGCCCTTCGCGAACAGCGACAGGATGATGTTCTCTTCGTCGCTGTCGAGCAGCGACACGACGGAGCCTGCGTCCGAAAGTCCCTCTTCGATGAGCATATCGCGGTCGGTCTCGTCGGCAAGAACGACGCTCGCCGTTTTCCATTCGTCCGCGAGGTCATAGCAGTCCGTTTCGTTATCCGAGACGACCTTGACGCGAATGCCCGTTCCCTGCAGCTCGCGGCACAGATAGTGCGTGATCTCGCCTGCGCCGAGGATCATCGTATCCTTGACGGAGTGGATGCGGCAGCCGATCTTGCGGAAAAATTCGGACGCGCTCTTCGGGGAGGCGATCAGCGAAACGACGTCGCCCTTTCTGAAGACGAAGTCCGCCTTCGCGATGAAGGCGTCGTCTCCTCTCTCGATCGTGCAGATCAGGACGTCGCAGTGCAGAACGGTCGTGATCTCTCTGACGGAGGCGTCGATCAGCGCGCTCTTGTCGGGCACGCGGAATTTGAGCAGTTCGACCTTGCCTTTGGCAAACGTGTCGATCTTGATGGCTCCCGGGAAGCGCAGGATCCGCGCGATCTCTTTGGCGACCTCGAGCTTCGGGTTGATAAGCATCGCGAGTCCGAGCTCGTCCTTGAGATAGCCCGATTCGGTGCTGTACGCGGGGTCCGTGACGCGCGCGACCGTCTCGCAGTGGCCGTTTTTCTTGGCGATGAGGCAACAGAGAAGATTGAGTTCGTCCGATCCCGTGACGGCGATCAGAAGATCCGCGTGATCGACGCCCGCCTGCTGCTGGACGCTGTGCGTCGCGCCGTTGCCGACGATGCCAAGTCGGATCGTAGCCATGTCGTTCTGTGAGCC
>JAZLHQ010000094.1:0-12638 GCA_045616925.1 Eubacteriales bacterium
GATAGCCCATCGAAAGACGGATCGCAAAACGGTCGAGCTGCGCCTCGGGCAGCGGATACGTGCCGACGAAGCCCGTCGGGTTCTGCGTCGCGATGACCATAAAGGGCTCGGGAAGCTCGTAGGTCGTGCCGTCGACCGTGACGTGATGCTCTTCCATCGCTTCGAGAAGAGCGGACTGTGTCTTCGGGGAAGCGCGGTTGATCTCGTCGGCGAGCAGGAGGTTCGAGGCAACGAGGCCCTCGCGGAATTCGAATTTTTCCGTTTGACGGTTGTAGATGTTGAAGCCCGTGATGTCGGACGCCATGACGTCGGGCGTAAACTGCGCGCGCTTGAAGGAAAGTCCCGCGGATTTCGCGAGCGCGGAAGCAAGCGTCGTTTTGCCGACGCCGGGAACGTCCTCAAGAAGCGTGTGGGAGCCGGAAAGGAGCGAGCAGACGAGCATCACGATCTCGGTGTGCTTGCCGACGACGACCTTTTCGATCTCGGAGACGAGCGCTCTTGCGTTTTCGGTCGCGTTTGCGAAGCCGTAATCGGCGGTTTTGAATTCGTTTTCCATATTTTCTGAGTTTTCCTCCTGCCCAATGGGCCCATATTACTATTTTGCAATAAAGATTATATCATAGGGCAGGGGCAAAGTCAAGAAATATATGGTGAAAGTGAACAAATCGCGGGTGAATTTTCAGTGAAGATTTGAAAATTATTTGTAAATTTTGCAAAAAATAAAAAAAGTGCTTGACAAACGCTTGCTTTTGTGTATATAATAGACGATGTCGCAGCGTATCCCTAAATGCAATGAAAGGAAGGTGCAATCCATGATCAGAACGTATCAGCCTAAGAAACGCCAAAGAAAGATGGAACACGGCTTCAGAAAGAGAATGGCAACCGCCGACGGCCGCAAGGTCCTCAAGAGAAGACGCGCTAAGGGCAGAGCAAGACTCACCTACTGATTCCGTCATCCCGGAACTATATCTACACAAGCGTCATAACGCAAGACTAAAACCGCCGAATCTTCGGGGGTTTTTGTTTTGAAAAAACGAAGGACGGTTTTTCGGCTCATTTTACGCTGCGGGGGCGATCCGTCCGGTCGGCTAACGCCGATAAAGGAAATTCTGCCATGAAGTTTTATGCGATCAAAGAGAATCATCTGTACCTGAAAGCGTACAGGCAGGGCAAGCGTTACAGCGACGGTGCCCTCTCCATGTACGTTCTGCAGGATAAGCACGCGTGGCTTCTGAAAAAGCAGAATCCCGAAAAGAAAACCATCAACAGGATCGGAATATCGGTATCGAAGAAATACGGAGGCGCGGTTGAGAGAAACCGCGCGAAGCGCATCATCCGGGAAGCATACCGGAAGCTGGAAAAGGAATACGCGGTGAAGAAGGGCTATTTGGTCGTCCTGACGCCGCAAAAGAATGCCGCGGGAATGACGAGCAGCGAAATGTTCGATCACGTACTCGCCGGCGCAAAGAGGACGGGGCTGTGTCAAAACTCCTGATTTCACTCATCCGCTTCTATCAGAAGCATCTGTCGAATTTGAAGGGAAGACCGACCTGCCGGTTCACCCCTACCTGCTCAAGCTATGCCATCGGCGCAATACGCGAATGGGGCGCGTTTTGCGGAATATTTTTGACCGTCTGGCGCATACTCCGCTGCAATCCGATCTCAAAGGGCGGGTACGATCCCGTTCCGGAAAACAGACGCCGCAGAAAACGACTCGCGAAAAAAGCGGCGAAAACGATTGATTCAAAAGGAATCTGCACTCAATGAAAAAATTAACAGTATGTCTTGTCCTCCTTCTGACGCTCGTGACGCTCATCGGCACGTTCGGAGTCTATGCCGAAGAAGCAAACGCCGGTGAGACCGAAGAAACGGGAACCGGCTACAGCGTGACCTACGAGGTCGGCGTATACGACAAGGAAGGAAAAACGGTTGACAAGAAGGTCCACAAAGTGGAAAAGATGCCCGACGACGAAACGGGCGTCGAAAATCTCAAGCTGCCGGCAGCGCCCGAGCGCGGCAAGAACGGCAGAAACACCTACGCCTTCGCCGGCTGGATGCACTACGACGAAAACGGAAACGCCGTCGCTTTTTATCCTTACGAGGACGGCAAGTACGAAAAGGACAATATCGAACTTTCGTCAAACGCGACGCTCATCGCCGTTTGGTCGAAAACGAACGGCGGCTTCTGGAAAGTCGTTCTGACGCCGTTCTCCCTCGTCATGAAGGGCTGCGCGTGGCTCGTCAAGAACAAATACGCGCTCGCGATCTTCCTTTTCGCGCTGATCTTCAAGATCGTTTTGTTCCCGTTCGGCATCAAGCAGCAGAAGAACTCCGTCAAAATGGCAAAACTCGCCCCGAAACAGGCGGCGATCCAGAAAAAGTACAACGGCCGTGACGACCAGGCCTCCCGGCAGAAAATGCAGCAGGAGATCATGGAAATGCAGCAGAAAGAGGGCTACAACCCCCTCTCGGGCTGCGGACCGATGCTTCTCCAGCTCGTTCTCGTCATCGCGCTCTATCAGGTCATCCGTTTCCCGCTGACCTACCTCCAGAAGATCGACAGCACGCAGATCCTGAGCGCCGTACGCGGCTATTACGCGTGGGACGAGCTTTCGCTCATCGGCGTTCTGCAGGATCCCGCGAAGTTCGGCATCGCGAAAATGGTCGTCGGCGACTTTACGCTCCCCGACTTCCGTCTCTTCGGCATCGACCTCAGTATCGTTCCGCAGAACAAGATCTGGTGGTACATTCTGATCCCCGTGATCGTGTACGCCGGCATGGTATTCAGCACGAAGCTGACCCGCAAGCTCTCCCCGCAGCCCCCGCAGGCGCAGACCGCCGATCAGGGCTGCTCGATGAAGATGATGGACTACGGTATGCCTCTGATGTCCGCGTACTTCGCGTTCATTTTCCCCGCGATCCTCGGCGTTTACTGGGTGTTCCAGAATATCCTCGGCATCGTCCAGCAGGTCATTCTGAAAGCGATGTACCCGGCTCCCGTCTTTACGGAAGAGGATTATAAGGAAGAGGAGCGCCGTCTGCGCACGAAGAAGAGCAGTCAGAAATCCGTTCCTGCCGCGACGCAGGTCACCGTGAACGGCAAGCAGTACAGATCGCTCCATCACATCGACGACGAACCCGACGACGTTCCTCAAACTGCGGCGCCGAAGGCTGCAACGAAGCCCTCGAAGGACGCCCCGAAGCTCAAAGACGATAAATAAGAAAGAGAAAGGTGGAAAATCCTTGAAAAACGAAGTCATCACAACGGGTAAAACCGTAGAAGCGGCGCTCATCGAGGCTGCAAAGCAGCTCGGCGCCGACAAGGAACTTCTCACGTACGAAGTTCTGAAAGAAGGCAAGCGCGGATTTCTCGGCATCGGCGCCGTGGACGCCGAGATCAAGGCGCGCTACGAAAAGCAGCCGTCCGAATACGCCGTTGAATTTCTGAAGAAACTGATCGACAATATGGGCATCGAAGCCGAGATCACCGTCAAGAACGGCGAGAACGGCAACTGTCTGATCGACGTCACCGGCGAAGCGTCCGGCGCTCTGATCGGTCATCACGGCGAGACGCTCGACCAGCTGCAGTACCTCGTCAACCTCGCAGCGAACCGCGACGGAGACGACGATTATATGCGCATTTCCGTGGACGTCGAAGGCTACCGCGCGAAGAGAGAGGAAACTCTCTGCGGACTTGCCGAGAGAATGGCGGCAAAGGTCCTCAAGTACAAGAAGAACTACACGTTCGAGCCGATGAGCGCTTACGAGCGCCGCATCATCCACTCCGCCGTGCAGAATATCGAAGGCGTTACGACCTATTCGATCGGTTCCGAGAACTGCCGCAGAGTCGTGATCGCTCCCGAAGGTGCGCAGCACGACGAGAACGGCGGCAACGGCGGAAACGGAGGACAGAAAAGTTCCTCCCGCAGAAGACGTTCGAGATCCGGCGGACACAAGCCCTCCGCGAACGCCGAGCCGAATCCTTTCGCATACAAATTCCTCGAGACCTGAGGAAAACTGAAAAAAGAGTTTTGGGAGATCCCAAAACTCTTTTTTGCGGTGTGTAATCAATCCCGTAGGGCGGGGGCTTGCCCCCGCCCTACGGGTTATGTGCGAACAAAGCGGTCACTTATTTCCGCATCACGAGCGTGCCGTAATCGGTCGTTTCGAACGTGATCGCGTCCGAGTCGGCGTCGTACTGCATCACGTATCCGGAGGTGCCGAAATCGAGCGTCAGAACGTCGCCCTTGAGCGTGAACGTCCCCGACGCCTGCAAAACGCCCGCCTTGTACATACGGACCTCGTTTCCCGAGAATTCGTAGGTGAAGATCTCGACGCCCACGAGCGTCGCCTTATACGTCCCTTCGGGGACGACTTCGGACTTTTGACAGGAAAAAAGCGGCAGAACGAGCAGAAAAACGAGCAGAAACGCCGCGATTTTGCACTTCATACGATCTCCTCGCCCGTCAGAAAGTTGGTCGCGCGCTCGACGGAATCTTTGGAATTGCCCCAAGGCTCGTCCTGATAGCGGTAGTCGAATTTCTTGCAGAACCACGAAACGTCTGCGCAGAGACTGTCGAAATAATCGCGCACGACGGGGAAGGTGTCTTCGTAGAACGAAGCGAATTCCTTCTTGCTCATCACGTCTTTGGCGCGGCGCAGAAGATCGGCGTAGTGCGGCAGGCAGATCAGCTTCTGGCGCGCGAATTTGTCGCGGAACTCCCCGTCGGACGTGTACATATAGACCGCGTTCTCGATGAGATGCGTGAAATTCGCGTCCGCTCTTCCGCAGACGTAGCAGGAGGCGTTCAGAGCGTCGATCCGTTTTAAGAAACGGTCGGCGGGCGAGCCGATGACGCTTTTCTTTTCGACCTCACCGCAGACCTCGTTCAGAAGACTTTCGAGCGTCAATGCCATCGGCAGACGGTTTCCGCGCTTCAGCATCGCGTTGAAATGGCGTCTGCAAAATCCCTGCTCGTTCGTTTTGATGCGCACGTCGGGCTCCATCATCGAAGCGCCGAGGATCAGATCGAGCTCGTTGTTTTCGAGTCTTGCGCGGAGCTTGCAGAACGGGCATTCGGTCACGCCCTCGAGGGCGGCGGCTTCAAACGCCTCGTTGATCGGAATCGTGTAAATTGTTTCGGACATGGCAGTTCCTTCCCCGATTTGCTCTTGCAATTTTTGCAAAAATCGTTATAATATAAGAAATACTGTTGATTTGGATACGAAAATGGAAAAAAGAGTTTACGATAACCGCGTCGTTCTGTCGGATCTCAAGTGCTTCGATCTCGAGCAGATCTTCACCTGCGGGCAGAGCTTCCGCTTTTTCAGAACCGAGACCGGCTGGGCGGGCTGCGCGATGGGAAAATACCTCGAGCTTCAGCAGAGCCGCGACAAACTGACGCTCAGAAACGTGACCGACGAGGAATTCGAGACGGTCTGGAAGCCGTATTTCGGGCTCGACGAGGACTACGTTTCCATGAATCTTGCGCTGCGCTCCGACGATGATCCGTATCTGAAAAGCGCCGCGCGCGCGGGCTGCGGGATCCGCATTTTAAGACAGGATCCGTGGGAAACGCTCTGCACCTTCATTCTGTCGCAGAACAACAACATTCCGCGCATAACGCAGATGGTCGCGGCGCTTTCGGAGCGCTACGGCGAAAAGATCGGCGGCGTCGGAGACCATTATGCGTTTCCCGACGCGAAAACGCTCTATGAAAACGCATCCGTCGAAGGACTCAAGGCGCTGAAATTCGGATTCCGCGCGAAATACGTGATCGCGGCTGCGGAGGCGGTCGCCTGCGGGCGTATCGACCTCAAGGCGCTCGAAGAAATGGATTTCGAGAGTGCGAAGGAGGTTTTGTGTACGCTTCCGGGCGTCGGACCGAAGGTCGCTTCGTGCGCTCTTTTGTACGGATTTCACCGTATGGAGGCGTTTCCCGTGGATGTGTGGATGCAGAGGATCCTCGACACGCGTTATCCCGAGGGTCTTGACGTCGGCAAGCTCGGCGGGAACGCCGGTCTTGCCCAGCAATATATGTTCTATTACGAAAGAAAATTGGCGAAAGAGGGATAGGGGAAAATTGCCTTTCCCAAAAGGGGGGAAGGCGGTGGATGAGGTGTAACAATAATTCTTCGCTGCTCCTCATCCGTCACGCTGCGCGTGACGACCCGCCAAACGACCCGCCAAACGGGCGACCACCGGTCGCCCCCCCTACGGGGTCGGTGCGAACAACGCGGTTACCCGTTTTTCGTTCACATCTCCCATTCGCCGAGCCAGCCGGCAAAAGCGTAATAAAGACTTTCAAAGCGCAGCTTCAGAGCCTCGCCGTTGTTGAGCGTGTAGACCGTATCGGTCGTGCCGAATTTTTCGACGAACTTCGTTTCGGTCGAATAATTCCCCTGCTTTAACTCAAGAACGGCGTCGTTTGCAAGTACCTGCGCTTTTTCTACGTTCTCGACGAGATCTTCGAACGCCTCCGGGTCGACCGCGCGGATCTTTTTGACGATATTTTCAAAATATCCGTCCTTGTAGCCGTAATTCCACTGCGCGCCGTCGGTTTCGACGTAATATTCGGCGTCAGACGCGTAGAGATAATAGCCGGGTACGACCGTGCCGTCCGGCTCCGTATAGGAATTGACGAAATATTCGGGCCACGAGCAGACGAAATTGACGTAATCGTAGAGGCGGTAGACCTCGCTGATCACGTCGCTCTCGGCGAGCTTCTGCCAGAGAGCCATTTCGGCGGAAAGATCGGAATCCTTGAGGATCGTGAACGTCGCGTCGACGAGCTTGTAGGTGAATTCGTAGCCGTAGGGATCCGAAAAAGGTTTGTCCTCGGATGGCGCGACCTTCAGCGTCCCGACGACGCGGATCGCCTGCGCCGTAAAATCGAAGGCGTCGCCCTTCTTCGGGTAGACCTCGAGCGTGTTCGACAATTTCGACGTGTTCGGCTGGCAGAACGGGCAGCTCTGGTAGGGAAGGTTCATCAGGAACATAAAGGAGCCGTCCGCCGGCGAGCTCGTCGCCATATAGCCGTTGATCGTCACCTTTTTGCCGTCGATCGACTGCAGATACGAAAACGAGGCGTCGGAGTTCTTGAAACTGAGGCGCACGGCGTCTTGGTCGTCCTTTTTTTCGCAGGAAAAGAGGGAAAAGAGGGAAACGAGCGTCAAAAGCGCGAGGATCGCGCAGAATACGCGTGCAAACGTGCGTTTTTTCATTATTTACTCCAATTTTATTCCGTAACGGAATTTCTGCGCGACAAAGCGAACGTGCAGATCATCGTCGGCAGGACGCTGATCACGAAGACGCCGACGAGAACGAGGATCTCGGCGGGATAGACGCGTGAAAAGCTCAGAACGACGCCCATGTCGGCGACGTAATCCTGCATAAAGACGAGGCAGAGCCGCGAGAGGGCGAACGCGAGAACGATCGAAACGAATCCGATCAGCGCGTTCTGAATGACGTAAACGAGGTTGATCTTCTTCATTCCGATGCCGATCAGACGCATCAGCTCGATCTCGCCGACGCTGTGGTACATATTGAGAAGCGTGATTGTCGAAATGATGATGACGTTCATGACGAGAATGATCGCCGAGAGGACGAAAACGATGTAGCGCGTCGAGTTTGCTTCGTTCAGAACGTCGCGCACGACCGCCATCGGCTCGATCGCCTGCAGACTGTAACTGTGCTCTTCAAACGTGAAGACCGTGCCGTTATATTCGTTGACGATCTGCATCGCCGTTGCGGGATTCGTGGTTCTTAAAAGGATCGCGCAGACCATTCCGTCCATTTCTTCGTGGTCGTGTTCCTCTTCTTCGTGTTCTTCTTCGTGTTCGTGGACTTCCCAGATCGTTTTCAGCTGGGTGAAAACGGTCTTGTCCCAGACGGTGCCGGATTTTTCGAGGATGCCGACGACCGTAAAGCCTTGTTTGTGTACTTCGGTCGCCGAATGGCTCGTGTAGATCGTGTCGCCGACCTTCAGGTCGTTGAGGCGCGCGACGGTCTCGCCGACGACGATCTCGTAAACGCCGCTGTCCGAGAAAATTTCGCCCGTCTTGATCTTTTTGCCGTCGAGATAGGCACTTGACGTGCCGACGACGCTGAAACCGTTGTAGCTGTCCGCCATCGCGAACGGCACGACCTCTTTGACGCGCATATCCTGCGAAAGCTTGGACAAAAGCGCGTAGGGAATCGTCCCGAGCGGCTTGTCCGTGAAATACATCGTGTTCATCGCGAGCTGCGTTTCGCTTCCCGCGGGGCCTATGATCGCGGAATAATAGCCCGCGTTGCCCGTGATGCCGTTTTCAACCTGCGTCGAGACGTTGACGGCGAGTACGCCGACGCCCGCGGAGATCACGATCGACAGAAGGATGAGCAGGATCTGCACCTTCTTGACCGCCATGTTTTTGAGAGCGAATAAGAACATCAGAATCCCTCCTTTCCGGAGGTGATCTCGTTCATATCGATCACGCAGTCGAAATATTTTGAGAGCCGCTCGTCGTGCGAGACGGCGATCAGCGTCTTGCCCTTCGCGTTTTCAAGGAGTTCCTTGACGACTTTTTCGCCGATCTCGAAGTTGAGATTGCCGGTCGGCTCGTCGGCGAGGATGATCTCGGGCTTCTTGACGAGCGCGCGCACGATCGCGACGCGCTGCTTCTGTCCGCCCGACAAACGGCGGATTTTTTTGTTCTTCTGGTCGGCAAGACCCAGTTTTTCGAGGAGCTTCGGCGCGTCCGAGGTGTCGATGCCCTCAAGGCGCAGGATATTGACGTTGTCAAGCACCGTCATTTCGGGGATCAGCTTGAAATCCTGAAAGATATAGCCGATCTTTTCGATGCGGAAGCGGTCGTACTGCGAAGGCGTTTTCGCGGTCATTTCCTCGCCGTCAATGATGATTTTGCCGCTTGTCGGCTTGACGATCCCGGCGATCATATTGAGCAGCGTTGATTTGCCGCAGCCCGACGCGCCGAGCAGCATATAGGATTTCCCCGTCTCGAAGACGAGATCTCGGTAGACGATCGCCGCTTCGCTTCGGAACTCTTTTTTCAGCCAGATGGTTTCGATCATTGGTGTTTTGTCTCCTTATAAATAATTGCGTATAGTATATTTTAGGTCTGTGCAAACAATACGGTTGACCCGTAGGGTCCGGCGTTCCGTGAGCCTTCCACCGCTTCCCGTAGGAATCGGCGACACGTTTGCAATTCAACGTATTTCCGATTGAACGATCGAGTCGATATATGCACACACATCGCTGAATTTCGTGTCAATCTGATAGTTCGTAAATCGAACCACTTTCAGATCGTATCCTTCGAGTATTTCCGTGCGGAATTGATCTTTGCTCCGCCCTTTTTCCGTATAATGCTGAGAACCGTCGATCTCTATGACAAGTTTAGCCTTGCTGCAGTAAAAATCTGCAATAAAATTGCCGATTGCCTTTTGTCTTTGAAATCGGATCTCATATTCAGAAAGGAAGTCATACCACAAACGGTTTTCCTGCGGCGTCGCGTTTTTGCGCTAATTTTTGGCAAGAGCGATGTTTGCTCTCTTGTAATCAAGTGACATAAATACCCTTTTGCATACCTGAAATTACATTTATTTTATCATTTCATTTCTTTATTGTCAATAGCCGAATGTGAAGCCTTTGTGAAATCTTTGACGGCGGATTCTTGACAAAGCGATTTTTTTGTGCTACAATTCTCAAGGAAGGGTGACGGATATGGATGACGTACAAAAGGCAAATTACGAGAGCTGCCGATCGTTGGCGCTCGCTTACGAGCGCTCGGCACCTCATTCCGCCAAAATGCTGCGCGAAAAACTCAAAAGAAAAGGCTTCGGCAATACGGAAATCGAAGCGGTTTTCGGCGAAATGCGCAGGGCGGGCGTTCTCAACGAAGAAAAAATGCTCGTAAACTACGCGTCGTACCTCGCCGACCGGAAATTCTTCGGGAAGATACGCATAAGAACGGAGCTTCTGCGCAAATTCGACCGCGAGGTCGTCTCGGAATATTTCGAAGAGGCGGTCGAAGAGATCGATTTTAAGGAAAACGCGCGCAATCTTGCCGAAAAATACGGCAAAAGAGGCGGCGGAAAGCCGCCGGAGGCGATCGCGAGATACTTGTCGTCGCACGGCTACGCGGCAAACGAGATCGCGTACGCGATCCGAAAAAGCGGACAAACGAACGACAACTGAAAGGGAGGGAAAGCGATGTCGCAGCTCACGAGACGGGCGATCATAGACTGCACGCTGAAGCTCGCGCAGCAGAAGGCGATCAACAAGATCACCGTGCGCGATATCGTGGACGAGTGCGGGATCACGCGCAATACCTTCTATTATTATTTCAGCGATATTTACGATGTTCTGGACGAAGCGCTGCGCGCCGAGATCGAAAAGATCCGCTCGGCGACCGATCCCGACGGCTACGAGAACGCGCTCTTTGATTTCGTCGAGCTCGTCGTGTCGCATCAGAAGCTTTTCTTCAATTTATATAAAACGCTCGGGCAGGAAAGACTTTCTTCCTATCTGACGCGCGTGTGGCACGAAACGTTCATGACGTACCTGCGCGGCGTATCGGGAAGCCTCGGCATCTCCGAGGACGACCTCGGGATCATCGCCGTCTTCTACGAAGAGGCGATGCTCGGCATCTTCTCGCGGTGGATCCGCGGACAGGCGCAGGAGGATCTGCGGGACACGATGGCGCGTATGCGCGTGATCTTCAGAGGGCAGCTGCCGCTCGCGATCGAAAACTGCCGGAAAAATCCCCAGAAAAACGATTGATTTCCATTTCGGAGGTATTATAAAATGCTTTGCAGACAGGATCTTCACATTCACACGCATTTTTCGAGATGCGCAAAACCGACGGCGACCGTCGAACACTACTACTGGATCGCGCCGAAGCTCGGCCTTGATACGATCTGCTTTACCGACCACATGTGGGACGCGCCGAATCCCGTGAAGAAATTTTACGTAGAACAGCCCTATTCCCACATTCTGGGACTCAAGGACGAGATGGCGAGCGTCCCCGTGCCCGAGGGACTGCGCGTTTTGTTCGGCGCCGAGGGCGAATACGACACGGCAGAGAGAAGACCCGCGATCTCCGTCGAGACGGCACAGCAGCTCGACGTTCTGCTCATTCCGAATTCCCACACGCATCTGACGATGCCGAAGGAATATTACCCCGATCACAGAAAACACATCGACTTCATGCGGCAGGCGTTCTTCGACATCTGCGCGTCCGACGTCGCACCCTACGTCACGGCGATCCCGCATCCGTTCGGCGCCGTCTGCTGCCCCTACAACAAGTACGATCTGATGGCGGAAATGCGCGACGAGGATTTCACCGAGTGCTTCGAGGCGGCGAAGGAGAAGAACATCGCCCTCGAGATCAACGTCGGCGAGTGTCTGCCCGCCACATCGCTCGACAGTGAGATCGTCAACACCCAGACCTTCCGGCAGATCCTGCTCGGCAAAAAGGTCGGCTGCAAATTCACCTTCGGCTCCGATTCCCACCACGACGCGGGTCACGTCAAGTTCCAGGTGCTTGAGCGCTACGCGCGCCTCGCGGGACTTACCGAAGACGATATCTTGTATGTCTGACGGATCCGACACAATATATAGATTTTTAGCAGGCTGCGACAGCGGTCTGCTATTCTTTTGCCCGCGTATTTACAAAAAGTTCATAAACTTTGCTAAAATTTGTCATTTGTGGGGTGTATATTAGTAGCGAAATTAGCAGACGAGCGTCGCGACTGCTAAAATCCAGGACAAAACGAAAGGGAAGGACGGGAAAATGTGTCAAGGACTCAGCGAACGTAAAAAGACGATCCTCAAAGCGGTCATTGAATCGTATATCTCGTCGAGCGAGCCGATCGGAAGCAAGACGCTTGCAGAGGATCAGCAGATCGCCCTTTCGCCCGCAACGATCCGCAACGAACTCGCGGATCTGGCGGAAATGGGTTATCTGACCCAGCCGCATACGTCGTCGGGACGAATCCCGACCGAAAAGGGCTATCGCTTCTACGTCGATTTTCTGATGAGCGCTTACGATTCGACCGCCAATCAGATCGAGGATCTGAACGAGCTTCTGAAGGAAAAGACCGAGCAGCTCGATAAACTGATCGACAAGGCGGGAAAACTGATGTCCACGATCACCAATTATCCGGCGATCGCGGTCAAGAGCGCAAGGCAGAAGAAGATCGTCAGACGCTTCAACATCATGCCCGTCACGGGGCAGGATTTCGTGCTCATTATGCTCGTCGGACAGAATTCCGTCCGCTCGCGCTCGATGCACGCGCCGGCGCCGCTCACGGAAGTGGAGTATTCGCTCCTTGAGCGCGTTCTGAACGCGCACTTCACGATGCGTGCGCTGCAGGAGATCACGCTGCCCGAGATGATGGCTTGTGAAAGCGAGCTCGGAAGGCTGGGCGTTCTGCTCGATCCGATCATCAGGAACGTCTACCGCGCGCTCGACGACGATACCGAGAGCGACGTGCACGTCGAAGGCGTCGACCGCCTGCTCGAGTATCCCGAGTTCACGAGCGTCGATAAGCTCAAAGCGGTTTTGTGTACCATTGATAAGAAAGAAGATCTGCTCGAGATCGTCGAAGGCGCGGACAAGGTAGCCGGGAACGTTTA